>JAUXEQ010000069.1 GCA_030620455.1 bacterium
AATCTGCGTAATCTGTGGTTCAGACAGTATAAATGAACGAAAATAAATAATGGAAATGATGAGAAGGAGGAGATAAAATTAGTAATATTTTGCAAATCATTGAAGAAATTAGAGATTATATTGATTCTCCAAGGGTTCAAAGCGATTTAATCAAGGATTCTTATAAATGGGCAAAATTAACCAATATTCTCGATATTATTGGAGATACAGAATATGCTATACAGAGTTATATAGAAAGAAATGAGAGCGATACTACAAGGCTGGAAATAGAAAAATGCCTTTTACAAGTTTACGGGTTATTACAAGCAATATTTATACAACAAGATGCAATTAAACATTTGAGTGAAATTCATAACATTCCCATGAATAGTGAAGCTTTGAAGAAAATTAGAGAGATACGAAATAAATTTGCAGGTCATCCAACTGATTATAAAAGAAAAGGAAAGAGTCCATTTCATCGCATTATTCCTGAGTCTAATAAAATTATGAGACTATGGTCTTTTCAAGATGGAGATAATCTATATGAAACCATTAATGTAATTGAGGATATTATACTTCCTCAAGAAGAAGAAATTAAAAGGATATTACGAATAATACACAATAAATTGCTTCAAAAAGAGAAGGTACATAAATTAGAGTTTTGTGATGTCAAGTTAGATAAGAATTTTCCTGATATTCTTCTATATGGTGCAAGAAAATTACGATTTTGGCAAAAAGATACTTATATGGCATCATCTGATTTGGAGAATATTAAGAATGCAATTGATGAATTTAGTCAAGAATTAAGCAGAAGAAAATGGAATGTTGAAGTATTAGACGAAATAAAATGCAACGTTAAAGAAATAGAAGAGCTTATTAATATTATGAAGGCAGTGATAGATGGTGATGTTACTTATCCTCAATCTGTTATCAATGCAATTAGTGATAGAATGGAAAAACTTTTAGTAATACTAAAGACAATTGCAAATGAAATAGATACCGATTACCAAAGTTGACAGTTATTTATATACTTAAACTTCACAAACGCCTTGCAAAAGCACGAGTCAACAGTGGGCTTCAGCCCTCTGCCAGTGAAGATGGAAACAGACGACTTAAGTTACCTGTCCAAAGTCGCCTATCTAAACGGTAGAGGAGATGTAGTGATATAGATTATTGGGAAGTTTAACCATTTTTGTTAATCGCTTTGTTCGATTATATCGATAATCGTTCTTGCGTATTCCATTCCTGTTTTTCCCAAGTGTTCCGATATGTTTATAGCTTTTGCAGAAATTGAATTCAGTAATTCGGGATTTTTGCATAATTTCAATATTGTTGAATGCAAATTTTCAGCATCGATTTGAATCGAAGCACCTGCATTTTTTATTAGTTCGAAGAGGATAAGATTGTTTTCGATGTATTTGCCGTGAATCAGAGGTTTGCCAAGCGATATCGGTTCCCAAGGATTATGTCCTCCAAAATTGGCAAATGTTCCTCCCACAATTGCGATGTGACATATATCGTAGAAATATATTAATTCACCTAATGTATCGATTAAGTATATATCGGTATCGGTTGCGATATCGCGATTTATTGAGCGTCTTTGATATTTGTTCTTGCTTTTTCTTAAGATCTCTTCGGTTTCAGTTATTTCTTTCCGGTGCCGAGGTGCAATTATTAATAATGCAGTTGGAAATGATTTTTTTAGCTCTTCAAACGCTGAAATTACATTTTTCTGCTCACCGGATCGTATGCTTCCTGCAGTGATAATAGGATATCTATCCGTTGGTTGAGCAATTTTCCACTTTAGCTTTATAGGTTGAATTTTTAAATTGCCCTTAACGACAATTTTGTATTCGGGCAAATTTGTCTGAGTGAATTTTGTATATTCATGTTTATCTCTGGCAAATATCATATCGACATTTTTCCATAGACTTCTGAAATAAAATGGGAAAAATTTATGAATTTTCACCGACCTATTAGATATCTTAGCGCTTGTAATTATTACCGAAGCACTATATTTGCGAGCATAATACATATGATTTAGCCAATAATCAGATTCGATTATTATAAGTACTTTCGGTCTTAAATGTTTCATGACGAACTTTGAAATTAGAGGATGATCGATCGGCAATAGATGAACAGATTCACATTCAGGGAAAACTGCGCGAAGTTTGTTGTAACCTGCTACAGTCGTGGATGTTAAAATAATGGGAATTTTAGATATTTTCTTAATTTGTTGCGCAAGATATAAAGACATACCAGATTCGCCAAGTGAAGCGCCATGTATCCAGATAGCATTTTTAGGCGTATTTCTAAAAAGTCCGAGCCTATCAGATAATGATTCTTTATAGAGTAACGAATAGACAGTTAGCGGTATGCCTCCAAAGACTGCAATAACCCACCACGCAAGGTTGTATATAAATCGCCAGATCATTATTTTGTTATGTTAGCAGCTATATTAATAATTTCCGAGAACGATTTGGCATCGAGGCTTGCACCACCGATTAACGCACCATCGACATCCAACTGGGAGAGAAGCTCTTTTGCATTCGAAGGTTTAACACTGCCACCATATAGGATTCTAATTTCCTTAGCAATATCATGATTCCAGATGTCTGAGATTAGTTTGCGAATGAAGAGATGAGCATCTTGGGCTTGTTGTGGTGTAGCGTTAACGCCAGTTCCGATAGCCCAGACTGGTTCATATGCTATAAAAATTTGATTTGGATTAGAGCATGAGATGTCCTGTAAACAATTTGTAAGTTGTTCAGCAAGAATACTTTCTGTTTCTTCATTTTCTCGTTGTTCTAATTTCTCACCAATGCATAAAACTGGAACAATTTCGTTTTCAAGAGCTGACTTGACTTTTTTATTGATAAAATCGTTAGTTTCATTAAAGATGTTTCGTCTTTCGGAATGTCCTATGATAACCATTTCTACACCCACAGATTTCAACATCTTTGGTGAAATTTCTCCTGTAAAAGCTCCCTTTAATTCGTAATACATGTTTTGTGCACCTAATGAAATTGCTATTTTGTTTTCTAAAATCGTATCGTGCACAATTTGTAAATCTATAAAAGGTGGGAAAACGGCTACATCCACATTCTTAATTTCATTAATTTCTTTGCTTAATGATTTAATGAAATTATAGGCTTCGTTAAGTTCTTTGTGCATTTTCCAGTTTCCAGCAATGAGCTTTTTCCTCATTTTTCCTCCTTTTTTACTTTTCGGAATAAACTCAATGAATTATTTATTGCAAGTATTTTAGAAATTAGGATTTAGTGTGCCTTAAAATTGAATATATAATATCTAGTTAAGTCTTTGAAATTGTAAAACAATAAATAGCATTTGACAAAAGAAATTAAATAATTAAACTATGTCCTTTCGGGGCGTGGCGCAGTTTGGTAGCGCACATGGTTTGGGACCATGGGGTCGGAGGTTCAAATCCTCTCGCCCCGATGTGAATTTTTATGTTGAATAAAATTATTTACCCCTTATTCTATAGGACGTTAGGGAGGTAGAATGTCTAGAGTTTGCGAAATATGTGGAAAAAGACCCATGGTTGGCAATAGGGTGAGTCATGCGAATAATAAAACCAAGCGAAGATTCTACCCGAATTTGCATACAGTAAAATGTAAACTGCCCAACGGTCGCGAAAAGAAGATGAAGGTTTGTATTCGCTGTTTAAAAGCCGGAAAGTTTGAGAAAGTGGTTAAAGTAAAAAGAATAACTAAAAGTGAATCACTGACTTAATAGATATGCAAACCAAACGAGCTGTTATATTGAATTCCAGAGCTTCTAAAATAATTTTGGGAGCTGACCCCTGGATTAGAGCAGTAATGGCTGCCATCGATCATGCTAATTACAACGAGCAGATTATCTTAACTTCCATTGGTTTATCTACATGGGAGTTTATTTTAAACTATTCTAGAAGAATTGGTGTAAGATGCGCAATCTACATTCCACAAGGAGTAAATGAAAATAATATAATTAAGCAGTTTAAGCTCGAAGAATCTCTTGTATCTTTTGTTAAACTCGATGTTCCACAGAAAGGTAAATCTTGGTGGAGAATTAGGGATAGGAAAATTTTCGAAGATGCTGATGTCATATATCCAATCTCTATTAGACCTAATGGAAATTTTGAGGGATTTCTTAAGGAATTAGAGGCAGAGAATTCCACCCTAAGTAAAACTAAGGAACTTGTTGATATATATAGAGTAACGTATGATGAGAGTTTAATCGAACGGGTGGAAAAACCTAAATTAGTGAATGCAAAGGACTTAACAAAAAAAACTAAGATTTTTGAGAGTTGGAATTATTTAACTCATTGGACTCATACGACATACGAACCTTGGTGCAATGAAACAAAAGCTGAATTCTACGATTCTATTATTAGCTCAGATAAATATTATTCACATTCAGCGTTTAATTCCCTTTGTAGAATAAATGATTCACAAAAAATATGCGCAACTCAAGAAAAAACACGCTCAAAAACTAAGTTTGTGTCCTTTACTGAACTTAATCCGATTGAATCTATTGAACTGATGCATTGGAGAAAAGGATTGGTTAGGTTTTACTTGGAACCGTATGGAATAGCAATAAATAGAGACAAAGCCTTTGAGTCTGCTGTTAAACCAGTAATTTATACTGATACTGAAAATTATGATAATCTTCCAAAGCACATAACCCCGTTGTTCCAACCCATAAAAGGCAAAAGATATTATTGGACCGATGAAAGAGAATGGAGATTTATTAGCGATTTTAACTTGAATAATTTTGATAACGATAGCATCTTAATAATAGTGAGACATGATTCTGAGAAAACCAAAATTAAGAAAAGAGTTAATCTTCAAGTAATAGCCCTTGAAAGTTTTTTGGAGGATAAAGATGAGATTTGTTCTTAATATAATGATTATCCTGATTCTGATTAGTTCAGTATTAGGGCAAGGTTGGATAAATGGCAGATTTATTGTTCTCTTTGAGCCAGAATTGGATCTAAATTTTCAGAATAATCCGAATGATTACGTAACAACTGGTATTGAAGAGATCGATTTTCTTATGAATAAATATCAAATTTTTAAAGCCAAGAAGCTCTTTCCTGTAGCTACTAACCCGGAATATGCAAGGAAAAGATATGACGTCCGAAATACAGCTATGCTATACACAAGAATGGATTCTCTGACAATACCCAAAATATGTGAAAATTTCAGAAATTCACAATATGTAGTATTATCTGATCCCGACAATGTTTATGTTTCCTATACCACTCCTAATGACAATGAGTATCCACGTCAATGGTATCTTCCAAAAATTGAAGCGGATGAAGCATGGAAATATACCCGAGGTTCAATGGACATTATTGTTACGGTTACAGAGGGTGTTGAATGGTATCATCCAGACCTTTACGATAGAATTTGGGTTAATCCTGGGGAGGATATCGATCACGATGGGGTTCCTATGGATCCAGACGATATGAATGGTCTCGATGACGATGGTAATGGATATATAGATGATCTTATAGGATGGGATTTTATTGAAGGTCTCGATAGTATAGTTTCCCCCGGTGAGGATGGAGATATACAGGATAATAATCCGGATGACTTTCATGGTCATGGAACTCATTGCAGCGGTATTATTGGTGCAACAACTAACAACAGTATCGGAATTGCAGGAGTAGTATGGGCTGTTAAGATTATGGTTCTCAGATGCAGTTATACTACGCCAGAAAGAGGTTATCACGATGTTAGTGCTCAGATACAAGGGCTTCAATATGCATATGAAAAGGGTGTAGATATTTTAAGTCTTTCATATGGTAGTGATCGTAGCAGTGCAACTGCACAGTATTGGACTAATAAATGTTATAACAATGGGGCTCTAGTTTTTGGTGCTGCTGGTAATGATAATATTTCGGATTTACACTATCCCTCATGTTGGGATTTTGTTATTGCTGTTGCTGCCGTGGATGGTGGTGACAGAAAAACCCATTTTTCAAACTATGGTTCCTGGGTTGATGTTTCTGCGCCTGGCAAAGGCATATTTTCAACATGGATAGATAGCACATACATGGGACACGATGGAACATCTATGGCTACTCCAGTTGTAGCAGGAGTTGGCGCTTTGGTTATGGGATTTTATCCAGATTCTACAAAGGATTTCTGGGAGTATCGAATTATGAATGGCGTCGATGATATAAACAGCTTTAATCCTTCGTATGTAGGTCAGTTAGGTGAAGGAAGAGTTAATGCATTAAAGGCATTATTCGGTCATATTTGGCCTAGGGTTAATATTGTCGGGCAAGTTTTGGATTATGACAGTGATAATATTGTATGCCCGTCGGAGACTGCTGATGTTATAATAACATTAGACCTTTTCCCTGACTGGCAGATGGCAAACGATATGCAGGTTACAATTGAAAGTTATGACTCTTCAGTAATAATTCTCGACAGTGTTTATGTTTTCGGATTAGTTTTCCCAGCAGATGTTGTAGATAACGCTCTTTCCCCGTTAAAAATTACTGTTGCGGATGGAACAGTGGGGCATTATTCAAGACTCCACATAATTGCTGAAGCTCCATCTGTTGGATATAAGAAGAGGGCTGTTGTTAAGTTTGCTGCAGGACAACCATCGTTTCTTGTTTATGAATGTGATCCACATGAGATGCACGAATTATACGTTCTCACATCGATGGATAACGGTGGGATGATATATAAATACCATGATCGTGAAAACGATGGCATAATCGATTCTTCGGTTATTAACGCTCTATATCCGTCCATACTTGTTTTGACAGGTGATCTGGATACAAATATATTCAGCGTGGAAGAAATTAATGTATTTAAAGCTGCAATGGATAATGGGAAAAACCTAATAATTAGTGGACAATATGCACCCGACTTTTTAGCTTTGTTCGATCCGGAATTTCTTAGAGATTATTTTGGTGCAATTCATGATCAAGATGCAGTTTCTAGAATATGGGGAACTAGTATTCTTGGAATTTCTGGAGATACTGTTTCTGATAGCATGGTTTTGGATTGTTTCAGTAATGCGAGTAATGCTGGGAATCAGATTTCTATAGGAACTTCTTATGCCACTGGAACCGGTATCGGTTTTTTTGAATATCAATTCGATTCTACGCCTGATAGATTTGCTGCTATTAGGAATCAGCTGTCCTCGGGAGCAAAAACAATGCTTTTTGAGTTTGGACTCGAAGGAGTATCAAAAAATCAATCACGAAAAACTGACAGAGATTCTTTGTTTGCGTCGATTGTGAGATGGTTCGGGAGCAAGTATGTCGATATAAAGGAATCGAATAATAAAGCCAATAAACCAGAGCTTAT
>JAUXEQ010000241.1 GCA_030620455.1 bacterium
CCTCGATCCTCTGACCCCTTTCTCCCCAAGTAGAAAGATAAGTGCGCATCGATTCGATTTCTGTCCCTCTCCCTGGGGAGAGGGTGATTCCGATATAATCGGAAACGAGTGAGGGGGTAATAAAAGTCTGAATCGGGTTAAATATGGGAAAAAACGCGAAGAATTTTCATCATTATTTTTAAAAAAAGAATCTTGAATTAGAATTTAATATTGCGTATAATATAAATAGATAAATTATAGGAGGAATTATATGTGAGTTTGAAAGTATTTTCTTCCTTAAATTCAGTCGAGTAACGATTGCTTAAAGGACTCGGTTGATATGTTTATTTGTTCTGCGTTTGTTTAACAAGATCTCTTTTGGGATTGTTTTTGATGACGAAGCATCAATTTTTTACTCGACCTCTACAGAAAATCGGTTAAATTACTTGTAAAAAAAGCAGGTATGTTTAAGAAGTGAGAATTATTAATGAAACTGAAACTGATTTTGCGCATTTGATAAAGAAAATTAACAAATTTGTATAAATCGATTGTGTAAAGGAGTTTTAATGAGAAAGAATATTCAAAAGAGAATTCTTATTAATTCGCTTTCTTGCATTATTTTTTGTAGCATTATAATAATCTCTTCTGTTTTCGCGGTTGAGGTCGATATCGAATCTATCCGAAATGTCGCGATGTTCCATTTGGCTGTGCATAATCGGACTGCCGAAATATCCCAACCTGATACAGACTTTAACTATACTATAGGAAATATCACACCGTTATTAGACGAT
Organism: bacterium; assembly: GCA_030620455.1. GTDB lineage: Bacteria > UBP14 > UBA6098 > B30-G16 > B30-G16 > JAUWMV01. The sequence continues at coordinate 771 of JAUXEQ010000241.1, forward strand.
AGCTCAACTCGGAAGCTTGTGTATATTGTTAGCCTTAACCCGCATGGGTATATCGCAATTAGCACCGATACGGATGTTAGACCTGTAATTGCTTATTCGTTCAGCGATGACTTCAATTTCGAGGATTTTCCGCAAAATGTATGCTTGCATATGCTGAGAGCAGATATGAGAAACCGTCTCGATGCAATAAATTTAACCTCACCCGAAATTAAGACGAAGAACAACTTGCTTTGGGAATATCACCTTAAAAGCGAAGAAAATTTCTTAGAAATATTAGCTACAACTGCAACATATGGTCCCTGGGTCGATACTCGATGGGGACAAGGTAGTTTCTATGCAAGCAGATGTCCAATCGACCCCGAGACGAGCCGAAGAAGCGTAGCTGGTTGCGGTCCTGTGGCTATGGGACAAATTATCAACTACTGGGAATTCCCAACTTCCTTTTCGTTTCCAGCCTATGAAAGTTATTGGTCGATATATACCGACCCACATATATGGGTAGATGCAACTACCGCATCGATGAGTACAATAGATTACAACGGAGATGGCATTCATCCCACAAGGTCGACAATAGGGTCTCTTCTTTTTGCCTGTGGAGTAATTTTAAAAGCGGACTATAGCTCACATGCAACCTCGAGCTGGTGCAACGCCGGCAATTTCAAAAGGTACGGTTATGGATCTGCAATATCTATGGAAGGCTCGGATCCAGATTTCTATCTCGTATTGAAAGATAACTTGATTAATTCAATGCCTGCGTTTCTCTCGGTCGATGGACCCTCGACAGCCGGACACGCAATAGTTTGCGATGGCTATAAAGACAGCGGTTCATATCATCTTAATATGGGCTGGAGTGGTATGAGCGATGCCTGGTATTATCTACCCACTGGTATGCCATCAGGCTTCACTGTAATAAGGCAAGCTGTGCTCGACATCGAACCTATAGGTGACCCAACCCACGATCCACCCTTAATTCATCGCGTTCCCAGTGACTACCTGACAATTCAAGAGGCACTTGATGTAGCATTTTCAGGTGATACTGTTATTGTAGCAGATGGCAGGTATTTCGGGATAGGCAACGTCGATCTTTCATTCAAATGTAAAGGAATATATCTTAGATCAGAATCGGGCGCATTGGCGTGCACAATAGATTGTCAACGTGCTTATAAAGCATTTCGATTCGACAACGGCGAGGAACGCAACTCTGTTATAGATGGATTTACAATTTACAATGGGAGAAGAAACGATGGCGCGGCAATAGGTTGCGAAAGCTCATCGCCAACGATAAAGAACAACATTTTCAAGTACAACACAGGACAAAACGGAGCTATATACCTTCTACGATTTAGCAATGCGAGGATTACGAATAATGAATTTACAGAAAATCAGGCGTATTCCTCCGGAACAATTTTCTCATACCGATCCTTTGCAACAATAGATAGCAATAGCATTCATAACAATACTGTAAATATGGGTGGTGGTATAAACTCCCATTCATCTCAATTAATCATTATAAACAACGAAATTTTCGAAAACACTGCCACTCATTCTGGAGCGATATATTTGTATGAATCCACCGACTCTATCGCGGGAAATATAATCTACAATAACACCGTAAGTAAAAACGGCGGTGCAATTCCTATTATCGAATCCCAGCCAAAAATCACTCTCAACGAATTCAGAGGTAACCGATGCGATTCCTTGGGTGGCGCAATTTACATCTTTAAATCCACTCCTTCGATTTATAGCAACAGTTTTATTGCAGATACCGCTTTATTAGGCGGAGCTATATACAGCGACTCCACAGAGGGCAATATAAGCCACAACACAATAGACAGTTGCAATGCTAATTTCGGTGGTGGAATTTTTTGCCAACATTCAAACCTATCTATTATAGATAATACGATCGATAATAATTCTGCAATTTTTGGCGGCGGAATTTGCTTGCTCGAGACAGGTTCACGTATCAGAGAAAACACTCTCGAATCCAACAATGCACGATTGGGTGGTGGTATGTACATATATTTCTCAGCACCCTCATTGACCGGAAACAAATTAATCCGAAACAATTCAACACAAGATGGTGGCGGGATTTATGTAGACCTATCGGAATTTGTGATCCATGGCAATGAGTTCATCGAAAACGCAGCAGAAAACCATGGCGGCGGAATCTATTTCGTCAACTCGATAATGAGTATTTCAGAAAATGATATTCACAATAATACTGCTGTTGAAGGTGGTGGTATTAGCACAGAAAGCTCGAACGGTTTGATTATTGAAAATTCTCTTATCGGAAACGAGGCTCAAATAGGCGGTGGAATAATGGTCAATCAATCCGCAATTAATGTAATCGGAAACACAATATATAGCAATTTCGCCGATTATGGTGGCGGAATTTCATCGCGAATGTCCAATACAAATGTTAGGACAAACATAATCAAGCACAACAGAGCAGATAGCGCAGGTGGTGGAATTGAATTTATGGATTGTTCCGATGCGGAAATAGTTAACAATATTTTAGCTGAAAA
>JAUXEQ010000011.1 GCA_030620455.1 bacterium
ATGGAATTTCTTGTTCACCCATGTCTCTCATGAATCTGAAGTATTCGCTAAGTTGATCTATCAATCTATCTCCTTAATAATAAAATTTAATGCTAACATCCTGTTGTCAACCATTTCTTCGAAAGAAAATATGGCAAAATTGTCAATGTCTGTCCGATCATTCCTGCAGCAATACCAAGAAAAATTCCCGACGGACCGATTATTTGAGAGACGAAAAAAGCCACTGGTAACTGAATTAAATAAAGTGCGACAAGATGTGAAAAGAAAGGGATTATTGTATGTCCTGAACCATTTATTCCTCCAATTGCGATAATTCCAATTGCCAGAATGGGATAGACTAACGGAATTATTGATAGATATGAAGTGGTATAATATATTGTGATTAGATCACTGGTGAATAGCATAGCGATTTTCTCACCGAAAAGAATATATACCAAAGCAAATGGCAGAAAAAACAGCTCAAATATTCTAATTCCCTCAAAAACTGTTTGCATAGCTCTTTTAGGTTTTTCAGCCCCGAGATTTTGACCGACCGCTGCAGCAGTGGCTCCTCCAAGTGCAAATCCTGGAAGTAAAGCGATTAAATTCATTCTTATTCCAATAGTGTAAGCAGCTGTCGCAAAAACCCCATAGGATGTAATTAGACGCATCATTATAAATCCCATCGAAATTTGAACGATGTGTTGAGCTGTGCTAGGTAAACCTATGTGTAGAAATCGCTTCAGAACGCTTAATGTTGTAGAAAAATGAGCTATATGTAACTTGAAAGCTCTCGATCCCTTGAGGAGTATTAGAAATCCTGTCAAAGCACCCAATAAGCGAGCGGTTACTGTAGCATAAGCAGCTCCGCGAACTCCATAGGCAGGAATCGGTCCCAATCCGAAGATGAGAATTCTGTCTAAAGCAATGTTTAATATAACTGAACCGACGACAATTATCGTTGGTGTTATGGTATCCCCAGCGCCTTGATAGATAGCTCGAATAACGAACATATAAACCATCGAGAAACTTCCAATAAGCATTATGATAAGGTAAGCTGAGGATAAATCGAGCAATTCTCCTTCCGCACCCATCAAAATAAGCAAAATCCGACTAAAAATAATACCACAAAGTGCAATAACAACCGAAACCAATACTCCGGTAAATATCGATCCTACTGCACTTTTATGTGCCATTTCATAATCGTTAGCGCCCACGTACCGAGAGACCATAGCTCGTGTTGCTACGGCAAGACCGATAATGAAACTCATTGTTCCTGAAGTTACAATGCCTGCAATTCCTATTGCTGCCAGAGATGTGGTTCCCAGTTTCCCCACGAAATACATATCAGTAAGGAGGAACACATTCTGAATTGCATTGCCGAACATCATAGGCAGCGCAAGACGCAGTAAAACCTTCCTGGGATGCTTTGAAATGATAATTTCACGTAAATTTTGCATAAGCTCGTTATAATAACTCTACGATTTGCATTTGTAAAGAAAACCAATTTTTATACGGGAAAAAGGGCAGGATATTCAGAAGTATCAAGGTATAATCTAAATATACTCAAAAGTTAATCTGAATCGATTCTATTTTAAGTAAATAATTTTGCTCATAAAAGTTGAACTAACATTATGATATTTAACAAGATAGATACCAGCCTCGAGGTTATCATCTGGTCGCCAGATGATTTTATTTGTGTTTTGATGAGTTATTGTCCTGCCGGATATGTCGAGGATTTCTATATAAGAATCAACCGAAACATCATCTTTGATTTCTATTTTGCATGTGTTGTTAAACGGATTTGGGTAAATTTTCAGAACGTAATTTTCTGGTTTTCGAATATTATTTTCAGTAATTTTCGCCCCAACATTTGACGCTCCTGGCGTTGGTACCTCTTGAAATACCCATAATGGACTGCCATCTGTGTTTCTGCCGAATGATACATCCACAGTCTGTACGCCGAAGCTCAGTGTGTCGACAGTTTTATTTCCAGCAGCATCGGAGGAATATAGTCCAACAAATTCCCCTGCGGATGCACTTAGTTTAAAATTGGTATGAAAGGGTCCTTGATCCTCGTCTCTGTCGCACCATATAAGAAGGAAGCCCATCGCTGGAATTATAGTGCTATCTGGGAACATCCACTTCCGAGTGGCTGTCGAATCATCTGTTAAAAAAAATCCTGAAATATCTACAGCTGAATCTGCAGAATTGTATAGTTCAACCCAATCATCATATTCTCCAGCCTCATCTGTTATTGTCGAGTCGTTTGAAGCCATAAACTCATTTATGAAAACCACTCCGCTTAGATCTGTGTAGTGGGTTGGTTCTGGGAGAACCAATTTTAGATATTCAACTCTGTCGTGTATAAAAGATTTAAGTCCTACAATTGGGCTTCTCGGGTATGGAATGTCGTGCTCTAAGTTGGTTTCAAATTTTTCATTGCTAAACATTTTGTTATCATCAGCTAATACATACGGTCGAATTAGGTCGGCTAATTCATCAACCCGTGCAGAAAACACGGAATCAGAGAATTCATTTTCAATAATTTGCCAGAGAATATTTTCGACATCTGTTCGGAAACCATCGACTAAAAAATATGTCTTATCTGCAAGAGGTTTTGGTGGTTTGCTGTAATCGTAGGGAAGAATTCTAAGCGCATCAGAATGGAATCCCGCAGTAAAATTTGCGAATGCTTCATTAAGGTCCCAGGCTATGAATTTTATTTTTCCCTCTTCAGTGAAATATAAGTAATAATTATGCCCAAAGTGAACATAACTGTCAAGATTAACCAGTGCGGAATTTACTGCTAAGTATCTGCTCCAAATTGTGAGCTCGAACCTTTCAGAAAAGCCCGTTGTAAATACTTCATCGGGTGTTCGATTCAGGAAGAATATGAAATCGATAAGGTCGCTCCAATCGTCCTCATCCTCATTGGTTTTCTTTTCATAGTCTCGCTTATATGAAGTTGGATCTGCTCCTTTCCACATAAGATCACCACGCGGGTCACCTTTATAAAGATTACCAGTATTTTCATCAAACCTTCGATCGAGAAAGCGTTTGTTTACAGGCTCGACCGCAGTGTAAAACCCCCAGTATTCACTATTATAATATACTTCAGCAAATGTAGCTCTAGAGCATGGAACACCGTATGCGTTGAAAAGGTCGCAGGCTAATTTTTCCCGAAGGAAAGTGGGATCCTTAAAACCGTTTGAAAATGCTAGTCGGTTTAGTCCTAAATAATCATGATCAATGTATTCCGTAAATTTAATTTTGAATGATTTTTTGTTTCCGGGATGTCCAAAAAAAGATGAGTTCCCTTTTAACATAATTCCAACATTTTCAATTAATTCACCATCGATTGTAACATCACAGGATATATAGTCCTCCGATCTATGAGTTTCTATTAATTCACTCCAGAAATCTGGGGATGAAAACTGAACTTCAACTCTGTGAACCACATCACCGAAAAAACTATCGAGATCATCCGATTGAGTTATCGATGGCAACAGGAAAGCCGATATTAAAAACGGAAATAGAATTGTCTTAGAACAGCTATTGGTAAAGAATTTTTTTCCTTTTTTCATTTTTTTCTCACATCAAAAGTTTGAATATCCGATGGAATCCATCATAATATAAAGACTTAAGTTCTAGAAATAAAGTTTACAACGAATAATTTCAAATAATCATATTTATATTTTTGGTGAAGTAAAATAGCATTCCAAAAATCGTGTTGAGCGTTAGTTATTTTTGATATATTTTATCCAATGGTGTAAAGATTAATACTTGTCTAAATATTTTAACAATTCATTAAATCTCAGGAAGGTTCCATTGTGTCGAATCGTTTTGTGATCCTTCGCTTTTATGCTCGCGACTTTCGTGACGCGATGGTCTATCACCGATTAAGTTACCCTCTGATAACTCCAGAACTCTAAAGTTATAACGTTCAATGAGTTCAATATTATGAGTTGCCATTAGTATTGCAGTTCCTTGCTTGTTAATTGAGAGCAGAAGTTCCATAATTTCCTCGATGGCATGCGGGTCGAGATTCCCGGTCGGTTCATCAGCCATAAGTAATAGCGGAGAATGAACTAATGCGCGTGCTATTCCCACTCTCTGTCTCCCACCGCCGGAGAGCTCATGCGGATATACTAGAGCCTTATGTCCCAAGCCTACTTGAGAGAGAAGTTCGTTGCCTTTCATTCGGATAAGTTTCTTAGGATAACCGCAAACTCTTAATGCGAATTCAACGTTCTCTCTTGCTGTCATATCGGGAAGAAGTTTGAAATCCTGAAAAATAACTCCGAGTTTTCGTCTTATATATGGAATTTTTCTTCTCGGAATATTATCGATGTATTCACCATCAATCGCTATCATACCGTCATCTATGGGTATTTGAGCAAGCACTGCTGAAATAAGTGTTGATTTCCCGGCTCCTGAAGGTCCCACAAGGAAAGCAAACTCTCCCGAGTCGAGTGCAAAGGAGACATTATATAATGCAACCCAACGTTTAGAGAAAGTTTTGCAAACTCCTTCAAGAGATAAGATTTTCATCGCTCTCCCAATGATTAAATACATTTTAATATACGCATTGCAGAGCGATTTACCATAATTTATGTGTCTGTTCTGTGTATATTGTGCTCAAATATACATAAGCCAACCGTGAGGATCGATACCGTTTTCGACAATATCCAAGAATTTTCTCTGGAGGATTCCAGTAATTGGTCCTCTTTTGCCATTGCCGACGGGAATTTTATCCACAGAGGATATTGGTGATACTTCTGCTGCTGTGCCTGTGAAGAAAACTTCATCTGCAATATAGAGGAATTCTCTTGGGATAAACTGCTCCTTAACCTCGAATCCCTCTTCTTTTGCGAGCGTTATAATCGAGTCTCGAGTTATTCCAGGAAGTATTGACGCACCCTGTGGTGGCGTGATAATCTTTCCGTCCATAACAAGGAAAATATTTTCAGCACTGCCCTCGGAAACGAAACCGTTAATGTCTAAAGCAATGCCTTCTACGTATCCATCGATAAGAGCTTCCATTTTTATCAACTGGGAGTTCATATAGTTAGCACCAGCTTTTGAGGTTGCTGGCATTGTATTGGGTGCAATTCGGTTCCATGAGGAAACGCGAACCGCGACTCCCTTCTCCAATGCCTCAGGACCTAAGTATTTGCCCCATTCCCATACTGCAATTGCCACATCCAAAGAACAACCAGATGGGTCTACACCAAGCGAGTGGTAACCGCGGTATGCAATCGGACGAATATAACAAGATTTAAGATTGTTGATTTTTATGGTTTCCACAATTGCATTGCTTATCTCTTCCTGAGTATATGGAATTTTCATTCGATATATCTTCGTGGAATTGAAGAAACGTTTTGTATGTTCAGGTAATTTGAAAATTGCAGTTCCTTTGGCTGTATTATATGCTCTGATGCCTTCGAAGATACTCGAACCGTAGTGAACTGCATGGGATAAAATGTGGATAGTTGCGTTTTTCCACTCTACAAATTCACCGTTCATCCAGATATGGGATGCTTCGTTAAGTAATTTGTGTGTTGGATCATGATGAGCCATTCCTTCAGTGAAAGCCATGGTTTACCTCCTAAAATTTAAATTATTTAGATGATTGCTTATGGATATAAGCTTTTTTTTTCTCTAATTTTCAAGATTGTTTTCAATTCAAAATATTTTTCATTCATTATTTAAAAGTCCTACTTTTTTTGCAATTTCAAGAGTTCGTCTTGCACGTGCCACAATTGGAGCATCGATCATTTTCTTGCCCAGAGAGATTACACCACTCCCAGCTCGCTCAGCTTCCTCATAAGCATTTATAACTTTTCTTGCATATTCAAGTTCCTCTTTCGAAGGCGAGTAAACATCGTGTATTACTGCAATTTGCGAAGGATGAATTGCACCCCTACCATCGAATCCAAGCGATTTTCCCTCTTCAGTGCTCTTTCGCAAACCCTCGATATCATTTATATCGCTCCATACAGTATCTGATGCTTGAATACCAGCAGCTTTTGCAGCCATAACGATCATACTCCGTGCGGTAAAAGTTTCCTTTCCTGTTCTTGTTCGTGATGTGCCGATATCTCGGGTGAAATCCTCCGCGCCAAACACCAAAGCTGCGACAGATGGAAACGAGGATGCTATTTCGTATGAATTCAAAACTCCAAGAGCTGTTTCTATTATACACATATAAAAAATTTCCTTTGTTACTCCATGTAGTTTCTTTTGATCCTGGACAATTTCCTCAACATTCATAACATCCACTATAGACTCGACTTTAGGTATAACAATAAGATCGGGTTCAGCTTGAACAATTTCCTTTAAATCATCGACACCAAAAGGCGTTAAGAATGGATTAATCCTGACTGCTTTTTCCGATGACCCAAAATTTACATTCTTAAGTATATTTCGAACGAGAATGCGAGATGCAAATTTCTCTTTTGGCGGAACGGAATCTTCAAGGTCGAGTATTATGCAATCGGCGCCGAAAAGAAAAGCGTTTTGCGATAGATACGGATTATTGCCGGGCATATAAAGTCTGCTTCGTCTAAGCCTATCTTTCATCGGAAACCTCCACATTTAGTCTTACTGCTGCTTCTACACGTGAGGAAATGACATAAGGCAAAGCTCCGTCATCGATTACTTTTATGATACAATCTGTTACGTTAAGTTTTTTGAGAGTTTCGATAATTTCCTTACGAATATTGTTGGAATAAAGGTTTTCCATGGTTGTGTCGAGTTCTATTGTAATACCACTTTCGGATTTTGATTTTTCATATGTAACCTCGAGATCACCCCGGCTTTTTCGACCACATGTGCTGGACATAAATTCTCCCTGAATAATTTTTCTATTGGACTTAAAAGTTTCTATACAAATCGTAACAATTCAATCGAAATAATGCTCCAATCTATTGCATTCTAAATAAGTTATTGAAATAAATGCTCCTCTTTGAGAAATCGCTCGAGGTTACGCAATCTAGATGGCTTCTTGAGTTTTGTCAATGCCTTGCATTCAATTTGGCGTATTCTTTCTCTAGAAAGGCTGAAAATCCTGGCAATTTCGTCTAAGGTTCTAGGCCAATTATCCTCGAGACCATATCTTAGTGTGATTATTTTTGCTTCGCGATCATCGAGAGTTCTCAACATTCCCTTGATTTCTTCTTTGAGTCTAAAAAGAGTTGCTTTCAAGGAAGGAGGTTCAACGGAGACGTCTTTAATCAAATCACCGATGGTTCGGGAATCTTCCTCCACGCCCAATTTATTATCGAGTGAAATTTCTACCCGAATGGATTTTAATATCCTATTTAGATTCTTCTCGGTGATTTCCAAAGCCTGTGCGATTTCGCTTTTAGTGGGTTCTCGACCAAGTTTTTGAGTTAATTCTTGAACAACTTTCGAATGTTTTCTTGTCCATTGAATAAGATAAATCGGTAATCTCATTGCATGTCCTTGTTCTGCTAAGATCCGTAACATGGATTGTTTTATCCACCATATGCCGTATGTGGCTATTTTATAACCTTTGTTAGGATCGAATCGTTCGATTGATTTAAGTAATGCATGATTACCTTCTTGAATCAAATCCAGGAAGTCGACGCCTTGATTCATATAGCTATGAGCAACATTTACAATTAATCTTACATTAGCATTAAAAAGAAGTTCTCGACTTTCTTCATATTCGCTCAGAAGCTCGGGAATTTTGTTTAGTTTTTCAAATAGTATCATTGTTGGGAAACATGATATATCAGATATGCAACGATCTATCCTTTTAAAACGTCTGAAATGTTTTGTTACTAAATTCATAGATTTCCTGCCGATACCAAGTTCCTCGAATCTTTCCTTATATTCTTCGGATTTGCATTTCATAAGTTTGCGTGCTTGATCTAACGATATTCCAGAGATAAGTAAGGCTTTTTCAAGTTGTTCCTGTTCTTTTTCTCTAAACATCAGGATTTTAGTAAATAAAGGCAGTATACTCTCGATAATTTTGAATGTTGGATTTATTTCCTTAATGAGTTTTAATATTTCTTTACTATATCTAGCTTTTCTTTCCCAATATGTTTTTTTTCCAATGCTTGCTTTTCGGATTGATCTAATGAAAGGACGTAGTTTTTTGAAGTATAATATCTCAATTCGCTTTAATTTCATTAATATTTCTTTTTTGTGTTCTGTGGGAGTTCTATTTTCCAGTCTAAAAGATGATAATGTGAAATCGTCGATGCTTATCGATCTTGTTTCAAGTTCGCGTCCTTTTTTCAAAAATTTAAATATTGAGATAGTTGTGCAAGCTATTAACGCTTGAAGCTCGTTAAAATTGTATTTCATTTTCCTGGCTATTTCTATTTCTCGTTCTTTGCCAAGAATTTCGACATTGCTTATATCGCTGAAATACTGGAGAAGTGGGTTCTCGAGCTTAGAAATTTGCTCTAAATCTAAAACTACAATTCCCTCAGCAGAAAGGTATATCACGACATCATCCAGTTTTAGTTTGTTTTTTAAGTTGTGCTTTTTTAATTCATTCTCAATTTCTTTAAGAGTTACACTTTGACGAGAGCCTAAGTTACTTGCTATTTGCTCAAGAAGCTTAAGTTTTTCCTCGTCATCTAAGTTCATTGATCCTCCATAATTTAATCTATTAACTTAGAAAGCTGCATATTGTCTTTATAATCGTTTACAATTGGTTAATAGTCAACTTATTTATAATTCATATATATAATATACTTTTGTTTTATGTTGATTATTATTCTAAATATATAGATTAATTAAGTTTGTGTATTTCTTTAACTATTCTGCTTATTTCAATAGAAATTCTGTTAATTTCATTTTCGTCGTCATCGATATGAGCAACTTTCAGCTTTAAATTTAAAAGTTCTTTTTCCTTTGCCAATCTTATTTTTAGCAAGGGATTAATAACTTCTTTCTGCGCATCTGTTTTTGAGGGAACATTTTTAAGATTCATAAGGAATTTGCTTAAGTAACTCATTGCGCGGTTGTCAATTATTTCATTAAGTTCAGATAGAGAGCAGCTTCCATGCTCGATAATTTGATTGGAAAGCATATCTGCTGCTCCTCTATATAGCTTAAATATTTCAATTTCAGTTATCTCTTCGATCTTGGGATTGGAGATCATTATAGCCAAAAGGTCTAGTTCGAGTTGAGCCTCGGCAGATAGAGCTTCAAGACCTCCTTTTTCTTCTAATTCAAAATCGCTGGGTATTTTTCTTGTGGCTTTCGATATTCTCCTTGCTATTTCAGACTCACTAACCAGAAGCTCTTCCCCAAGAGTTTTTATATAAAGAGAAGTAGCCATATCATCTTCAACTGATTCAAGATATGGAGCCATTTTATCAACAAAGGTCAGTTGTTCCTCAGTCGAGCTAAGTTTTCCGTTATTTCGAGTCCATGATATTGTGAAATTTAACCATTCTGGTGCGTTTTTAAGCATATCGAAAAGTTTATTTTTATTGAGTTTTCTTGCTAAATCATCTGGGTCCAAACCAAGCGGTGGGCGCTCAATTTTAACAATAAAGCCTTGTCTTAGGAGATGTTTTAAAGCTCTATATGTGGCTTTGAGACCGGCATCGTCACCATCGAGGAAGATAACCACATTATTTGTGAATCTCGACAGAAGAGTTGCATGATTTCGAGTGAAACTTGTCCCGCAGACTGCAATGGTATTCTTTATTCCTGCAATCCACATCGAAATAACATCAAAATAACCCTCAACAAGAACTGCAAAACCAAATTTTCTTATGGTTCTTTTTGCATGATCAAGACCGAAAAGAACTTCGCTTTTATGATAAATTTCTGATTCGGGACTATTGATATATTTTGGACCTTCGATATCTTCTACCAAAGTTCTCGAGCCAAATCCAACTAACCTGCCAGAACTGTTATGTATTGGTATGATAAGTCTGTTTCTAAATCTATCGTAGATTTTATTTGTGTCATGTTTTTTAATTAGAAGTCCGACAGCAAGGAAAGCCTTTTCATCCGCTCCAGTTTTTTTTATATACTGAAGCAAGCTGTCCCAGGCATCTGGGGCATACCCAAACCCGAGTTGTTGGATGAAATTCGGTGGTATTCCTCGACTTGAAAGGTATTTTAGTACATGTTGACCTTCTTTGCTCGAAAGTTTTGTTTTGTAGAAATTATTGGCTGTTTCAATCGCTCTTTGATATGAATCCATCTTAGAATGGGTTATACGCCTTTCAGGTATGGGAATGTTGGAAATTTTTGCAAGGTGTTCTACAACCTCAATAAATGAAAAGCCTTCTTTTTCCATCAGAAATGAGAAAATATTTCCACCTTTTCCGCAGCCAAAGCAATAGTAAAGTCCTCTATCCGGATCAACCGAAAAGCTCGGTGTTTTTTCCTTATGAAATGGGCATAAACCCATGAAGTTCTTTCCCGATTTTTTTAGGGTTGTGTATTTTCCTATTATTCTTAAAACATCGGTGGATTCGAGAACTTTTTCGACAAATTCCCGTGGATATCTTGTTTTAGAAATGTTTCTGTTCATAATCAAAGGGCAAAGGTAGTTGTAAGCGTTGACTTTGTAAATTCGACTTGGGAATAATAATCATTTATATTTCGATTATAATTGCAGCAACAGGACAACTGTTTGCAGCCTCCTCAACACAATCGATATATTCTAACTCCTCTTCATACGCTATAACTAATGCAAGATCGTTTGATTCATTCATAGCGAATGCTTTGGGACAAATCTGCTCACAAATTCCACATGCAATACACAAATCCTCATCAATTTTGACAATCATTGTTATTCCTTTTCAAGAATTATTATTAAAGATTACCAGTATTCTACCAAATTGTCAATATCAGAGATTTTTCTAATTAGCGACTCTCCTTGTTTGAGATGTAATTTGCAACCCGTACGATTTCTTCCTTTATAATGTTGAAAAGATGATGATAAAATTCCGGTGGCATTGTTATTGGGTCTTTTATATCCTCACCTTTAATGTTTTCTTCTCTACCATATTCGGTTAACAGATATGCTTTTGAGATGATTTGGCTACCGAAATTTTCAGCGAGCCAATCTATATGATGTCTTGCCATCACTAATATTATATCTGAGTTCTGGGCTATCTCAGATGTCATAACTTTAGCGCTGTGTTTTGAAATATCGATATCGTTTACATAACATGCAATTTGCGCTTCGATCGAGGGTGGAAAGCCATCTGTGGCATGTGTTGCAGATGATGATATCTCAATATCCGTGAGACCTTTTTCGGTGAAAACCTTTTTTGCGATACCTTCTGCCATTGGGCTTCGACATGCATTACCAGTACATAAGAATGTAATTTTTCTTATTTTATTCATTATTTCGCTATATAATATGTATAGTATTCAAGAGCATTTGTTTGCCATTTATAATTCAAATATATCAGCTTTGCTCTTTTGAAATTCTCTCTTTTTCCTCTCTTACTGCCTTGCTTAAATAGCTTATGGCTTCTATTTTTTCATTTGCTTCATCGAGTTTTACGTTTGCTATTGCGAAACCTGCATGAACGAGGACTATATCACCAATTTTAGCATTGGGCATGACCATAAGTGATGCCTTTTTTCGGACACCACCATAGTCGACAACTGCATTGTCACCATTAATTTCAACTATTTTTCCGGGTATTGCCAAGCACATTGTTTTCTTAATGATAATGCATATTTAAAGATGATGATTATTACTTCCTACGGCTAAGGATTCCCCATAATATCTAACTTTGAAAAAGTATTTGAAATCTAAGTGAAATAACTCTTATTTATTGTAAATAATAATCCACCGCAACATAATCAGCTTTTAATGTTTGGGTTCGCAACAAAAATTCTCTTTTCCGTTGCCTGTTTGGCAGAAATAATGAAATCTTTGAAGCCTTCATATTCATAGAAGGGGATAATTCGTTGCTTAAGTCTGTATCTCTCCCTAACAATTATCTCATCTTTTTTCTTCTCGAATTTCAAATAGAAATCCGCATAATCCTTGAATGAAAGTTCGACATCTTCAGGAAGTCCGATAATCTTTGCACCCTTTGGTAGTTCAATCGTTATCTCATGTTCCTCTTGTGTGGGGCAAGAATATTCGATGTCATAAGTTCGTTCTTTTAGGTTTACTTCATCGAAACCTTGCATCGAATACATAACACCCGGGATGTTAAGAACCCACATATCGCCAGCCTCGGATGGGAAAGAAAGCACATTGACCTTTGCCCAACCGTGAAGTTGAGTATCCATATCCGCAAGACCAACCAGCGCAAAAGTATCTAAAGTAGCCTTCGGGAAAATGTTGTTCAACCAACCATTGAATATTATTGGAAGTCTTTCTTTTTGTTGGGTTTCCCAGAAAGCTCTCCAGCCTGCCTCCATCATACCATAAGGAATAGAGCTGAATTCGGCAGTAGCGTCGCCATTAGGTTCGAGTTCCATTTTTACAACAGTTCTCTGACTATATTCCTTGGGAGTGTTTGTGGGTATCATGCCCACTTCTCGACCTATACAATCAACAAATGTAACACCTTGATCCTCAGATGTCCTGTAAGGATATTTAAAAGTTAGATTAGTAGCATCAAGGAAAATCCATTTGCCGTCGGGAAGTTTGACTCGAGTTATAGCGTGATTGCCCGATGTTTGCGGGATACATCGATTGATTTCCTGAGAATGGTTCACCATTAGTATTATAGGATGTGCTTCGACGCCAACGACTTTAAGCATTGTGCAGAATAGAATAGATTTATCGGTGCAATCACCAAAACCGTTCTCCCAGGTCTCGTCGGCACGGTGCCCAGTCTGTCCGGAGGAGACACTGCCTTTTATTGAGATATATCTGATGTTTCGCTGAACCCACCGATATATTAGATCAATTTTTTCCTCGATTGTCTTCGCATCTTTAACGATCTCTGATGTTTTTTCCTCGATTCTGGGTGTTATTTCAATTCTGGCTTTTTGAAATCCACCTAACCAATCGAAGAGATGTTCCCAATCCGGTAGTACATTGCCGTATAGATAAGGTGTAACATCTGCGTAACTTGGCATCGATGGTTCGTCTAAATACGGTTCGACATTCATAAGTTTCCACGTATATAACACCGAAGTATCCTCGTCAGTAACTTTAGGGGAAGCGATTTTCATAGCCTCACGGCTGTGCTCATCCCATCGAGATGGATTTGTATCGGCAAGAACAACTTCATCCTTGGCAAAGCCTTCCATCTCAACGTCGTATTCGAAAAAGCAATTTTCCATAAGCTTTGGGTTGGTTTTATAAAGTGCCGAACCAAGTGCGCCGATTGGATTTTTAAAAAAATAGTATATATCCTTGCCCTTTGGCACTCTAATGGAGTATACCGAGGAGTAAACCGGGTCATCTTCACCCTGAAAGTACCATCTGAAGGGGAAACTAGTTGTATCGTCTGGGTTATATTCCTCAGTTTCATAGACATATTCGATAATTGCACCTTCCTGAACACCTGAGAATTCGAGAGCATAAATGCTGCCATAACCGAAAAAAGCTCCACCACGAGTTACCGGGGAAATTGTGGCTTTTGATGTATCTGCAAATAGGATTCTGCCATCGGGAAGGATCGTTCTTGCCCAAAGAATTCTTGCGGTCGAGCGACCTTCGTCGATAAATAAACCTCTCTGACCCCAATAAAGCCTCGACGGTTTGATTATTTTGCCTGCAAAATGATAGTGATACTTATTAGTGCCATCCGATCTGATCGTTGTATTTCCGTGATCGATGAGAATGAGACCAGCGGCATCCGTGTATTTGGTTTCAAGTTCTGCGGCAATTCTCTTAAGTTCCTCTATATCATACATTTCCGAGCTTTCTTGTGTTTCGGTGGTTGCCTCTTGCGCTTTAGTGAATACGATTTCTCGGATATCGCCCCTATGTATTTTTTTCTTGTCTACCTTAAATTCACTTTTTTTCATTGTGATATTTTCGGCATCTATCTCTTCTCCGTCGTATAGTTTGACCTGACTTGCGGAACCTAATGTTAGCAATGTCAAGACTGCAATTAGCATTATCTTTTTCATTAAATCCTCCTGATTTTTTATTCCAAGATATTATTGGAAATAAAATTTGAGTTGGCAAGTGAATTAGCAATTGAAAAAAAATTATTTTTTTTTGCAGGAGAAAATCTGGTATTGACAATTTGGAATTTAACTATATGAATTACAATTAGCGATAATAATTTTAAATTGAAAGGGGGTAGTTATTAGACATTAGAATTTTAAAATTTGTGAAAAAATGTTTAGAAGGGAAATAAGTTTAGGAGGGAAACAAAATGAATAAAAGTATGATGTTATTACTAGTTGTTTTGTGTTGCACATGTTTTGCCCAAACGATTAATATTTCTGATTATATGCCTATCGAAGTAGGCAATAAATGGGACTATGTATCCAATTTTGATCCGCATTCTCCAGATACACTTAGCAAAGAATATGTAGATACATTTTATTGGGATAGTTTAAAAACCTATATCGAAGTTAATATCGATTATTGGGGAACCGATTCTAGTTTAGTGCAAATAAGA
>JAUXEQ010000282.1 GCA_030620455.1 bacterium
AGAAATAGAAGAGCTACATTATAAATTTTTGGATAATAGAAATAGATTAATCGAAATTTTGTTGGACGAGAAGGAATTAAATGCTAAAGTCATCAGTACTACATTATCTTGCTGGCAGATGGCTATTTTATCAGTCGAAAGGGAAATCGATTCAGTAATCAGAAAAAAGCAATTCTATCGTTTTGCTCTCCACAGTATTCTAATTAGCATTGCGATTCTTTTAACCGTTTATAACATCACATTGCTTCCTATAGCCATAGTCTTTGTTATCATCTCCAATATTCTGGTTGGCCGCTGGGTCACGCCTTGGTTAGAAAAGCCGTTCAAATTAAAACTTTCCAAATTATTCCGTCTAATTATCAATGGAAAGATCATGACCAAATTGTTTTTTCATACCCAGAAAAAAATACTCGATGAATTGTCTCTGCGCCACGAGGATACCTATGAGCATGGAACTAACAAAGTATCTTAATGGGAGAGTTAAATCAATAGGCTATAACATCCAGAATAATTATCATAGGAGAAAAGATATAATCAAATGTTGCAAACCACAAAATCAGAGACAAATTTTATTTCTGACTAATAAGGCACTGCCTTATATAGATAATTGTGGATGCCCCGAAATTTATTCCGATGGTGGGGAGATTGGGGCTTAATAAGCTTCCCATTCTAAAAGTTGCGCATTAACGGGTGGAAAAATAGGAGGGGACAGGGAAAAATGAAAGAGGAAGAATATATAGAATGAGTTGAAAGCTAAAATTCGGAGACAATAGGAAAAAAAATGAAAAGAAATAAAATTTTTGCAATAGGAATTGCATTTTTGATGGCTATAACTATGGTTAGTATAGTCGGAGCACCAAATACTCCGGGAATGAAGACGTTTGTAGGAGAAGGTTATACTATAACGATGCCTGAAGATTGGGATTATAGCTATACTGAAGATGAAGGATTAATACAGGAAGGGTTCTTTAATGACGAGAAATTTGGCGGTTTAACCATTATACGAATGGATGCAGAAATATATTCAAACGGCGAGGAGATAAAATCATTTGACGAGTATGTGGAAGCAATTGATAGTTATTACCTGGCCAGTGAAAACTGTGAATCCAAAATGTTCCATAGCTGTTTGGGAAGTGAGGAAACCATAGTGGTTGAAACCTTTTGTCCCGAATATTGTTTTGAGAGAGTGGGAATTCACTTAAATCCTGCGGAAAATATATATTACACTCTTTCCTACAGCACAAGATACTATGATCCCTATGGATTGGCAGAAAAATATTTAGAACCTGCGGTGCAAAGTTTCGAGTATACTGGAAAACCAAAATCCGCACCTATACCCTCACCAGCACCAATACCAAGTCCTACACCTATTCCGCTATTTAAATTCGAAGGAGATAATTATTTTATAGAGATTCCAGCGAATTTTGAACGTTCAGTAGTCCCTCAAGAATTTGGTGAACCTATGAATAAATTTTATGACCCAAATCTAAAATGTGAAATAACTATATCAAAGATCGATGTGTCAAGGTATCGCCAAACAGATCATATCTTGTCGATAGCGGATTTTGCTGAATGGCAAATCCAGAGAATTCCTAATTTCGAGGAATCCACTAAAGTGATACGCAAAAGCGAGGCGCACGCCTACATTCTGGGTAACATAACCGATGACACCAAAACAAAACTCGAGATGCGGTGCTTCCGGTTAGATAAAACAACTTACCTCACAAAGACATTTAGTGCACCACAATATCTTTACGGCGTAACTCATTATAGATACGAGAGGAATATAGAATTTACTGGAAAGCACGCATTACACAATCTTTTCGAAGGACCTGGTTATATCTTGTTTGTCCCTTCAAATGCACGTCACAGATCAGATATTAGTCGAGGAGTTCTGGTTGACAGTTTTAAAATTGAAAATAATGATGGCTGGATGGAGTTGCAGATTTCAAAGCTTGGTATTGACTGTGGCTTTATTAAACTAGAAAATATTTCATCATTAGAAGAGGTCGTTGGATATGTGACGGGAGGGAGTAACGTAAAATTACTAGGTTTTAAGGTTGACAAAACATATCAGGGCAGAGTTTCTGGTGAAGAGGCAATAATAATAGAAATGTGCAGAGAAGGTCATGGAAAAATAAAATTGGTTTTCTTCGAACGAAGTGGTAAAGCATACTACTTATTTACATTTAAGGTGTCAAGTGGGATGGTTGAGCAGTACGACGAGTTAGTAGAACAAGTTTTTGAGCCAACGTTAGATAGCTTGGAGTTCATAGAGCCAGGTGCTATAGGGACTGTAATAAATGAGGAGAAAGAAATAGAGCAGATCATCGAAGATCATATGCAACCCGGTGACGAAGGTTACGATCTCTTTAAAGTTACGGATGGAAGAGGAAATCAATTTCATGTTGTCTTTTACTGGAAACTCAATCTCCAAGTCTACGTATATGAACTTAGAGGCACCCTTGTAATTGACTCTAACAAAACGGTTGTTGATCCTAATGCAACTTCTGAAAAGCTATTCTATGTTCCAATTATCTATTGTGATCTTATCGAACCTATGTGGAATCCTGAAGCCCAATCAGACACAATCGAACAAATGAGAGACTACTTTGCGGAGCTAGAAGAAAACCTACGTGGTGCCTCAACTGAATGGGATACTATATCTAGAGGAATGAAAAGTGATATGGAGCTACAATTTGCAGCTCTAACAATAGCGTCAAACATAGCTACTCTTCAAGGGCTAGTACTTTGTCCTCCAGTTACTCTCTCTTCTGAAGTTAAAGAGTTGGGTCTATATGTGTATGGGGAAATTGCTCAAAA
>JAUXEQ010000057.1 GCA_030620455.1 bacterium
CATACTGGACAAACCCAGTCGTCCGGAAGGTCCTTAAATGACGTTCCCGGAGGAATACCTGATTCCTCATCACCCACCATTGGATCATAGATATATCCACATATATTACATTCATACTTTTTCAAATTTACTTCCTTTCTTGGTTGCTCTTTCAATGTTTGCTCAGCAATATAAGTGGGTGCATTCTTCGGCGATTTACCTCCTTTAACCAAATGATAGTATGAATAAGTCATAACATCATCTTCGTTAAAAATTTCCGCATCGATAACCTCGCCAATGAAAATTGTATGTGTATGGATGTCTATTTTGTCAATAACTTTTGCTTCAATATATGCCATTGCATGATCCAAAACAATGGGTACACCAGTTTGCCCAATTTTATAATCGATTCCTTCAAATTTATCAATATTTCTCCCACTCTTGAATCCGAACTTACCTATAAGTTTCATATCGCAATCGATATCCATAACAGACACAGTAAAAACTCCACTTTGCAAAATATATTCATGTGTAAGGTTATCTCTATTAATAGCTATAGCAATAGTACGTGGCTCTGCTGTAACTTGGATTAGAGCATTAGCAATCTGTCCGTTATATCTATCATCCTTTTTTGAACAGATAATATACATGCCATACGTAATCTTGTGAAGTGTTCTTGGATTCATTTATTAGTCCTCCTTTATGTTATAACCTGCGTTTTTGATAGCCATCATAATTTGCTCAGTTGAAACATCACCTTCAACCTCTACTAATTTCTTAGGAATATTTATATTAACAGATAGCACACCATCAATATTTTTAAGCGAGTTTTCAATTTTAGTTGCACAATGTTTGCAACTCATATCTGGAACTCTGAATATTTTGCCCATACCTTTAATTCTCCTTAGTTTAAATATCGATATAAATGCTCTAATTAGTAACGCAATTAAAATAATTCCTGCAAGTGTCTTTATCCACATAGGAAGATGAAATCCTTCATGCATACTGACCAATATCTCTGAAGTTGATATATGCAATACATAGTCGAATAGAATTCCGAATATAAGTGCAATTATTATAATCGAAATTAGATAAACTATCAACGATTTTACACCCAACTTTCCACCAACAAAAGACAGTGTGGAAGTGTTTGTAGCTGGGCCAACAATAAGAAAGACTAAAGCCGCACCTGGTGCCATGCCCTTAAGCACTAACGATGCTGCAATAGGAATTGAGCCAGTGGCACAGACATACATTGGTGTGCCTATTAGCAGCATTACTATGTATGCTATGTATGGAATGCCAAGATAACTTCCAATAAACGCTTCAGGAATGAGAAATGCTATTAGACCGCCCAAAATAAGACCAATAAAAAGCCATTTACCGGTATCCTCAACGAGATCGAAAAAAGCATAAGTAAAAACTCTCTTAATTTTCTCCAAAATAGTGTGTGTATGCGGTTGACTTATATCACAAATATTGCACGAAAATTTTTCATCTTCAAGTTTCAGTCTTGATTTTGTGCCGGTAATATTTGAAAAAACACCGACAAAAATTCCAGAAGTGAACGCTGCAATAGGTCTAACTATTGCAAAAATAGGTCCTAAAAGCGAGTAAGTTGCAAAAAATGAGTCCACACCTGAGGTTGGTGTTGAAACGAGAAAAGATAAAGTAGAACCGTCTGAGGCGTTTTGTTTTTTAAGATGTGCTGCAAGAGGTATAACACCGCATGAACACACCGGTAATGGAACTCCTAATAATGCAGCTTTAAAAACTGACCCGAAATTAGGCTTGGAAAGATATTTATAAATTTTCCTTTGTGGAATTAAAATATGCAACAATCCAGCCATTACAAATCCAAATAGAAGGTATGGTGCCATTTCAATAGTCAGTTTCCATACTTCTATTACGAATCCCTCTAAAAAAAGCACCACAATAAACACCTCATTATTAATATTGTCAAATTTGTTGTAACAATCTTTTAGAATCTTAATTTAGAATTATTCTAATATTAGTCAAGGATAAAAATTTAAAAATTTAATTCTAATAATTTCAAAGTTAGTTAGGAATAACTCTCTACTTTTGCACATCCAAACTTGAAATACTACGACATGCAATTAATGCACAGAAACAGTTAGCTATGAAGAGATAATTGATCTTTTTGAAAAGTATAGTAGGATAGTTTAATTTAAGGATATTAGAATAGATGGTTTTTTGAGACTATCAAAAGTTATCAAATCCAAAATTTATGAAAATATGCGGTATATACTCTCGATAACCTTGACATAAATGTTAATACGATTAACTTTTAATATCATCACTGAATTTTATTAAGGGAGGAAAAATGCGTGACCCAAAGGATAATAACCACGACGATTGCAACGAAAGCGAAGATAGAATTTTCTGTCTTCTGAGAAATTTAACAAATGCATTTGGACCATCATCATTTGAGGTTGATGTGCGAAAAGTTTTTACAGAAGAAGTTAAGGATTTCTCGGACAAAATCTGGACATGCGGTTTGGGAAGTATTATTGCTCAAAAAAGGGGAACATCCGATTCGCCAAGAATTATGATAGCTGGACATATGGACGAAGTCGGTTTTATGGTTAAAGGCATTACTAAAAAAGGTTTCCTAAGGGTCAATCCTATTGGTGGATGGTGGGGTCATGTTCTTCCGGGAAAAAGAGTGCTCATAAGAACTCGAGAAGGTAAGGAAATTGTTGGAATTGTGGGAGCTAAGGCACCCCACATGTTAAAACCAGATGAGCGTAAAAAAGTCATCGAGTTGGAAGATTTATTTGTAGACGTAGGTTCCTATGGCGAATACAATGCCGCAGAAGAAATGGGAATCAGACCTGGAGATCCTATCGTACCCTTAACTGACTTTCATATCCTTGGGGATGGTAAAATGTTATCTGCCAAAGCCTGGGACAATAGAATTGGCGTAGCAACAGCAATCGAGGTGCTAAAGGAACTCAAAGACATCGATCATCCCAATACTGTTTTCAGTGTTGGAACTGTACAGGAAGAAGTGGGTCTTCGTGGAGCCACAACCAGCGCTTTTGAAGTTAACCCCGATATAGGATTTGCTGTTGATGTAACAATAGCTGCTGATACTCCAGGTTGGGAATCAGAGTTGGACGAGGATGTGGGCGCTGGACCTTCTATTTCTATTATGGATGGTAGCTTGTTACCTAATCATAAGCTTAGAGACTTTGCAATAGAAACAGCTGAGGAAAATGATATCCCGTATCAAATCGGTTCGCTGACACGTGGTGGCACCGACGGTGGAGCTATAGCTCGTGCTAGGTCTGGTGTTCCAACATTAACTCTATCTATTGCAACTCGATACATTCACAGTCACAATGGCATTCTTCATCTGGATGATTTCAAAAATCTTACTAAACTTCTCACAGAAATAATTAAGAAATTGGATAAAAAAACTGTAGACAAAATTAGAAATGATTAGAAATAAATAATTGATAATTTCTGTTTGCGTGACTTATCTATTATAGTATATTTATTAAATGCGGTAATTATCTGAAATCAAATCCATTTAAATTAGGAGGTTTGGTATGAAATGGATGTTTACTTTTCTGCTAATCTTAATCTGTGGTGCAGCATGGGGTCAGGTCGATACCTTATTTTCAGAGGATTTTGAAGGAACTGGCTTCTTGAGATGGGAACCATTAAATATTGATCCGGGTCAAGTTTACTGGCATAGAAAAACCGGAACTGTAACCTATCTTGGAACCTCTGTGTCCGAATATGATGGAGCTTATTGGTGGTGTGGGGTGGATTCTCTTAATGGTTACGTTGACAGTACCCTTCAATATTTAATTACACCTGATATTGTTTTGCCTTCAAGACCAACAGGTCCAATTATTTTCGAATTTATGACTAATGTAAAGATCGAGACACCTGTACCAGAACCTACCTTAGGAACCGATGCTTGGGATTCTTATAACGTAAGGATTTCTACCGATGGAGGACTAACTTTTAGTGTTATTGAACCTGCAGGTGGCTATCCATTTCGATCCTGTTATGGCTTCAATTTCAATGAAGAGCCTTTAGATAGCATTCCGGGTTGGGCTAATTCTACAACTGGCTGGGAAAAAAGAGAGATCGATCTTTTCGCTTATGCTGGTGATACAGTTATGATTGCTATTGTTTTTGGTTCAGACCCAATGGCTTCTGCTCCAGATACTACTGATGCATTTAATGGTCTTTTTGTCGATAACATTATTATTCATGATGATGTAGATACAGTTTTTGAGGATTATGCAAACGATACTCTAACAATGGTGAGAAGAGACGGGAAAGAACATACAATTTCTAATACATTCCGATTAACAACACTATCATCATACTCACCTACACATGCAATCCATGCCCCTCAGGACTCAAATTGCTATTTCTCAATTATTACACCAGAAATAGCAATACCTGATACTTTCATCGGTCGAGTTAATTTTGCGGTTAAATGCGATATGCCGGATTTCGATGGTGACACAAATAATACACTTGAAGATTATTTTATGATACTTGTGTGGCGTAAAAGTACTGGAAGATGGAGCCGACTAATGTACGACTACAAAAGAGATGGCAACAGACTCGGTACCGGTGATTGGACTGTATTGGATGATCCCGATTCGCTATTCGATATTGCAGGTAGAGTTGATAATCATTTACAGCTCTACGATTCAGCTGGTGTTTGGATTATGAATGATACAATTAGGTTGTTGTTTTGGGCAATCTATGATGATGATAACAATGGTGGCATGGGTGAAGGCTTATTCTTTGATGATGTAACTGTTACTGGTACTAGTGGAAAACTTAAAGATATTCAAGTAGATACAATGTTTACCAGCCCAATAAATAAGGGTCAGCAAATTCGTTTCACAGTTCGAATGAAAGGGCTTGGCGCAGAGCCCGCACCAGCTCAGGGAGTTGCCAGGATATACCGTTTAGGTGGAACTATCCCGATATCCGGTGCAAATATCACTGTTCCCGGGAATATTGGCTATCATGAATATAAACTTGGAAGCTTCTTATGGCGACCAACCTCAAATGGAGATTATTTCGTAAAAGCCTGGACAACGTATTTTGCTGATGAAGATAGATCTAACGACACATCGTATTATTATTTTACAATACGAGATCATTGGTATATCGAGTCAGGTTTTGACGATGGCAGTTCCGATACCGTTCGATGGACTAGAATTGATACCTTAACTCATGATACTGCTTATTTCTACACCGAAGGATACGCTCCTGGTTTAAACACAACAACTTCTTTTGGGATCGGTCAGATATTTGCCACGCCTTGTATTACACCACCTTGTAATGGTTCTTACGTTCAGGATATCAAATTAAAAGTTTATGGAGAAGGACAATTTTTGCTCGGTTTTTATGAAGCTTGGAATGGAACTTTTCCACCCGACGATCCGGAATTCTCATGGACTGTTACAATTCCATCTCCTATAGATCCTCAAGGTGAATGGGTGGAAATGGTGCTTCCCGACTCAGAATGGATTCCGTGGGATACGTTTGGCATAGCAGCAAGCAAAATAGACACTCTAATTACCTGGGGAGTATGCGCGGATACCAATTCATTTAATGGAAAGGTGTATGTCGGATTTGAAGTAGCTGGTGGTTTTCCCTCTTGGACAAGACTTGATTCTGTTATGCTTGTTTATGCTGCCCATCCTTGGCGTTCATTTCCAGGTACTGGTAACTTGCTGATAAGAGTGAATATTTTCGATAACAACAACATTACTGAAATACCATTACCAGAAAAAATAGCACTCGAGCAAAATTACCCGAATCCGTTTAATCCGATTACGGCGATAAATTTCACGTTGCCTGAAGTTACAGACATTCAATTACTTGTTTATGACATTTCTGGAAGGATAGTTAATCATTTGCTTAATCAAAGTATGAATCAAGGACGTCACATTGTTATATGGAACGGAAAAGACGATACAGGTAGCGAAGTGCCATCCGGTTTATATTTCTATAAACTCATAACACCAGAACAGGTAATGATTAAGAAGATGACTATGGTTCGATAAGCGAAGAAAAATCGGGGAAACACTTAAGAAATTATTCCTAATATAGAAAAGATTTATTCTCCGATTGAATGTTAGGGCGGAATTTTAGTTCCGCCCTTTTTTATTTAGCGAATATATCATTCTATTTACACTAAGACTTTTACTGAGTTTACTTTGAATTGCTTTGAGTTGAAATAGTCAGAAGATTAGCATCCTTATTTGACTTAAGCCTTTCTAAGAAAACCTGGAGTTCTTTTACATGTTCTTCTTCAGGATGCCTGTCTACCCATTCTTTACAGTATTTATCCACCATCTCCATATCGTTTATATGGTAATAATATGCAATTAAATACTTAAGTATATCTATATTTCCCGGGTTAATCGCATATCCTCTATGCAATATTTGAAGAGATTTTTGAGAATATTCATTCTCCATAGCAAAATGAGCGAAGAACAATATTGCCTTGCAGTTGTTAGGTTGATGCTCAAGAAGACTTTGGAACATTTTATCTGCAAGAATCGTGTCTTCGAATTCATACGCAAAATATGCTGTGAATGCATCAATTCTCCAGCTATACGGCAGTAATTCGCGAGCCTTATCTAAAGTTTCCCATATACCAGCAGTGTCACCTTCTTCTTTCTGGGCGAAAGTTAGAAATAAAAACTTTGAAACGTAGTTTGCGAAAACACACAGGTTTAAAAAGTTATTCCCTTCTGCAAGAATGCTATCGTTTAATGTAGTATAAGACATTTTATTAAATAGAAGGTCTTTTGTTACGGGAAAATTCACAGAGCCGTGAGGGAATGTTTCATTTTTAACTTCATAAACAATTCCTCTTACCCACCAGTTTTCTCCAAAATTCTTTTTATTATGACAAGCAGCAGTCATAGCAAAACAAACCGGAGGTTTCAAATCAGGCTCACCCTCGATTGTTGCATTCTCGATGATGTTTTTCACAACTTGATCTTGAATCCTCAATAAAACTGTATCACTAATATAATACGGACATAAACTATCAATTTCTGTTTGAGTCATTGTTATAGGAGCACCGATCTTCTTGGAATATTTTATAAAGATAGGTATATTTAGTAGGCTTAGATTGAGAACTTTAACATCGGTTCTGAAACCCTCGATAAGTTGCAAATAGAGCAAACCATACGTATCCATATCGCCACTTGTGTAAAGGACAGCATCTTTAGGACAACATATTAGAAAATTTCTTGAGATTTCAAGAACATCGTCAGTGTATCCACCGCAATCCTTTGCTTTCTGAAAAGCCCATTCTGCCTTGTCAATATCGCCATAAACCATAAAATGAAGAGCCGCAGTTCCCCACTCTGAAGAGAGTTTGTCTCTTGGTGGTAGCACATTATAACTTCCCGTATATCGCGGTTGTATTTCAAGTGCTCGTTTTATATGACTGACACCCTCCTTAAGAGCTTCCATATTCATTGAACTATCTATAAGATGACCAACATGTGCTTTGAATATCGTTTCTCCCAACCAATACTGAGCCTCAGCATTCTTTGGATCAAGTTTCACAGCTAACCTCAGTGAGTCTTCAGCCTCTGAAAGTTCGAGGCTGTCCTTTTGGTCGTGAAAATGATAAGATTTCCCTCTAACTAATGTCTGGGCATATTCAACAATACGAGCGGAACGTTGTTTATCTACTTTTACAGTTGAACATGAAATAATAAACAAAGATATAAGAAAGAAAAATACACATTGTGCAAATGTTTTGATTTTCACTTTTCACCCCTTATCTAAAAATTGTTTTTCAAATATTATATTTTACCATATTAAACTGATGTTTTTAACCTAATAATTGATTTGTCTCAACAAACAAAAAATATAAAATAAAATCCTCAATTCCCAAACAAAAACCAAATTGAACGAGTCGATCCTTGAATTTATTATTTTCATGGAATGTAATAAAATCAATTGTAGTTTATGTCTCAAATTATAAATTTCAGTAGTAATCCATAAAAATGTTATACTCAATATATCTTTTACTGATTGTAGTCTGCTCTTAATTCACAAGAACAAATAAAACACAACTGGAGGTGAAATAAGATGAATTTTGTATGGAATCCGATATTATTAGTTGATATAGTTCTCTGTATAGTAATTTTGATTC
>JAUXEQ010000112.1 GCA_030620455.1 bacterium
GCTTAACTGCTACAATTGCTCCCTCGGTTCCATCCATGATTTTATACATATCATTCTTTCCGTTAAGTTTAATGTTTGCAAATTTTAATTAATATAATGTCACTTAAAAAAATTCTAAGAAAAAAAATAGATAATCTGAATAATTGTTTGCTATCTAATAGCTTTTCATCTGAAGAACTTCCTAAAATAACACAGACAAAATCTTTTACTTCTCAACTTGCTTTTGAAAAATGCAGAGAGTAAATTATTTTATTTAATATGCATTTATTATGTTATTGCTATGTTTATCCTTGGCTTCTTTTCTCTTACGTACAAATATTAAGAATATTGTTAGAGTTTATTGTATAGTAGTATTTATTTCTGTTAATATATTATATCAATTGCTGAACACAAGTATAGTCTTAAATTAACAACTCGAGGTTTGAAAATGACTAAATTTCAAGAAGATCCTTTATATGGCGATGGCGTTCACTATGATGCTCATCACATTAATTATGGTTGTGACTTGCAGTTCTACATAAAATATGCACAGAATTCAAATGGTCCTATACTTGAACTTGCATGCGGAACGGGTCGACTTACAATTCCAATCGCCAAAAAAGGACTGGATGTAACCGGATTGGATATTTCCGAAGGAATGCTTAAACAAGCCCGAACGAAAACGAAAAAGTTGGGGTTGAATATTGAATACATCCATGCGGATTGCAGAAATTTCAATCTCGATAGAAAATTCAATTTGATATACTATCCGTTCAATTCAATTGCGCATTTAACAAAAACTTCGGATATTGAAGCTTGTTTTTCATGCGTAAAACATCACATGACAGACGATGGAATTTTTATCGTCGATCATTTCAATCCGTGCTTAGACATTCTCAATCGCAATCAAAACAAAGTAAGAGAGGCAACAAGATATCCCGATCCATATAGCTCGGAGGAAGTTGTAATAACGGAGACTCTAAAATATGATAAGGCTACTCAAGTGAGTCATATCAAATGGTTTTATAAAGTTCATACCGAAGCAGAATTTGTACATGAATTATGTATGAGAGTAATTTTTCCTCAGGAATTTGACGCTCTAATGAAGTATAACTCCTTCGATATTATCAATAAATTCGGTGATTTTGACGAATCACCTTTCCAATCCGATTCTCCTAAACAAATTATGGTTTGTAGGAAGAAAAAATAATATCATTTATAAGACATATAGTGCTTTGTTTTAATAATATAACTTAAGAACTATCGCTTTATAATAGCTGAAAAGAAGCGCAATAATATGTTACACTCTTTTATATATTGGAATTTAATATGGCGTTGAGAGAAGAATTTGAAAGATCGGGTAATTGGCTTTTTCGATGGAGAAGTTTTTTACCACTGCTTATGATTTTGATAATTATTCCTGGGTTTATTGTAAACAGTTATTTGTATGGCAGTTATAGGCAAAATCATTTCTGGATACTTTTTTGCCTCCTTGTTTCATTTTTCGGATTAGCAATTAGAATATACACAATAGGTCGTATATATAGCGGGACATCCGGTCGTAATACTCAAGGGCAAGTGGCCGAAAAACTTAACTCTACTGGAATTTATTCTATTGTAAGACATCCGTTATATTTAGGGAATTTTTTCATATGGCTTGGAATCTCATTATATGTTCGGGAATGGTGGGTTACTCTTTTATTCGTTTTGATTTTCTGGTTATATTATGAACGGATTATGTTTGCAGAAGAACAATTTTTACGTGTAAAATTCGGGGAAGATTTCGATAAATGGGCAGAAAAAACTCCAGCATTCATTCCTAATTTTCGCAAATGGAAACCTGCAATCTGTTCTTTTTCAGTTAGGAGAGTTTTAAAAAGAGAGTATTCTGGTTTTTTCGCTATCATTGTTTCATTTGTTATCTTGGAAATTCTTGGCAAATTGATAATTGAGCGGAAATTTGGTATCGACTCGATATGGGTCGTTATTTCTATATTCGGTTTAGTAATCTATGTATTTTTAAGGATCCTGAAAAAATTTACGAACGTGTTGAATATCGATAATAAATAAACTTTAGTACTTCATGGGAAATAACTGCTGTCAAGCTAATAATACAATAATAGTTCCGAAAAAACACCGAAAACATTTTACCATACATAACAGTTTAAAACAGTTCCTGTGGCACTTTCGATTCAAAGATTAGCAGTATTGTAGCTACCAGATTTCTCCAGGAGTTGATTTGAATAAATAGCTTAAGATTACATCATAGGAACAGCTGTAAATCTCTTGGTTAGCTCAATTAAACCGAATTAGTTTTCCAACAGTTTTTTTTAATCTTTCCAATTACCAATAAGTAATTTCATCTTCAATAAAAACTTCCCCAGTCTTGTCCCATTCCCATTTTCATGAACGAAAATCCTACAATAGCCCAGATAATCATGAAAATAATAGTCAATGCAATACTTACAATAACCATTATGCCAGAAAGCTTATAGAAGAAAGAAACTCTTTCCAAGTATTGATTCAACTTTTCCGGGTCCTTGGAATTAATAAACTCCTGTCCTCTATTGCTGGCTTGAAGCATTATAACTCCTATCCATATCGGTATCCATGCATAAATAATTCCAACAACTGTCAAGACATTTATTGCTCCCGAAATAATGGCAATGATACCCAGAAACTTCAACCAACCTCTGCCCTTATTAATCTCGAGACAGTAATTACTCCACAACTGTTCCTGAATCTCCACTTGTACCCCCTTTTTGTTGAAGAAAAATTAATATCGAACTGTAATAAATTTATTATAACACTTTTAAATTAAAAGTATATTTTTTAGTTAGGAGGGAAAATGAAAATTAACGATAAATTAGAATCCGTTTATGAACATCTAAAACCTAAGCAAATTGTAATCGAACTAAATAGATATATCGTAGGTCAAAATGACGCAAAACGTGCAGTAGCCATAGCAGTGCGAAATAGATGGCGAAGATCGAAAATAGAAGCCCCATTGGGTGACGAAATTATTCCTAATAACATTCTTATGGTTGGTCCCACAGGTGTCGGGAAAACCGAGATTTCCCGTCGCTTGGCAAAGTTAGTCTCTGCACCGTTAGTTAAAGTCGAAGCTTCCAAATTCACCGAGGTGGGCTATGTTGGTCGAGATGTTGAGAGCATGATAAGGGATTTGGTTCAGGTTGCTGTGGATATAATTAGAGATGAGATGTCTACTAAAATTGATAAAATCGCAGCAAGAAATGTTCGACAAAGAATTCTAAATGCTCTCATCCCCAAAAGCGACAATCATCCGGAATCCGAAAGTTATATCAGAACTAGGGAAAAAATAGCCTCCCAACTCGATTCGGGAAATCTCGATGAAAAAGAGATCGAGATATCTGTTTTAGCAAAATCTATGCAAACCCTCGAAATTGTGTCGCAGAGCGGATTTGAGGAGTATGGTGTAAATTTCCAGGAGATGCTCAGCGAAATTTTTGGGAAGAAGAAAAAGCAACAAAAGTTGACTGTTAAACAGGCGAAAAAAATTCTCCTTCAGGAAGAGATCGATCGACTCCTCAATAAAGATAGAATAATTGAAATTGCCAAAACACGTACTCAGGAATCGGGGATTGTATTCATCGACGAAATTGATAAAATTGTTGGTTCTAACAGCAGTTCTGGACCAGACGTCTCACGTGAGGGTGTACAAAGAGATCTTTTGCCGCTTGTCGAGGGAACAAGCGTTACAACTAAGTATGGTATTATTCGCACCGATCATATTTTGTTTATTGCTGCTGGCGCTTTTTCAAATTCAAGTCCATCAGACCTTATACCTGAGTTTCAGGGAAGATTTCCAATTAGAGCTGAACTATCATCTCTTTCCGCAGAGGATTTTAAAAGAATACTTCTCGAACCAGAAAACTCTCTAATAAAACAGTATAAAGCTTTATTGGCAGCTGAGGGTATAAAACTTGAATTCACTGATGCTGCAATAAGGGAGATATCAGAAATTGCTTATGAAATCAACCAAAAAACCGAGGATATAGGTGCCCGAAGGCTTCACACGGCGTTAAGCCTGCTTTTGGAGGACATTTTATTCGAAGCGCCCGATATTTCACCGAAAAATATCAAGATTACAAAGTCCACAGTTGTCAAAAAACTATCCTCGATCGTTGAAGATGAGGACTTGATGAAGTTTATCCTATAAGTTTGTATTGCTCACAGAATCTTTCACTAAAGGCAATAGTTATGATGGTTATTATATTTTTTTTTGTAGAATCATCGATGTGATGTCGATCTTCGTTTTAACCTTGAAAAGAGATAGTTTACACAGTGGCTCAAATATTCACAAAGTGTAATCTATTTCGATATATTGCCAAATCAGATTTAATTAAGACATAATTTAACTTATAAATCGACTATCCATTAATATTCAATACTTAAATTTATCCTCGACAAAATGAATTGTTCGATTTAATTAGTTATGTTCAAATCGATTTGATACCTCAAGGAGCTCATGTCCTCTATGAAAACTGACCAGACAAATTTCTGCAGCCAACTACTTCAATTCAAAGTGAATAGAGCAAGTAAACAAGAATATAATAAATAAAGTGAGGGACAATGATAGTTAGACTAATCGCTGTTTTGGTTTACATTGCAATGATTGTCATAATTGGCATCCTCGGAATGAAAAAGGTAAAATCATTTTCAGATTTCTTTCTGGGTGGCAGAAATGTGGGTCCCTGGTTAACCGCTTTTACATACGGCACGGCTTATTTTTCCGCAGTGCTTTTCATAGGCTTTGCTGGGAAAATCGGCTGGGGCTTTGGAATGTCAGGTTTGTGGATAGCAATTGGAAATTCCCTG
This sequence comes from bacterium, assembly GCA_030620455.1. Lineage (GTDB taxonomy): Bacteria > UBP14 > UBA6098 > B30-G16 > B30-G16 > JAUWMV01. Next base: position 4,840 of record JAUXEQ010000112.1, read on the forward strand.
ATTGGAGTGTTACTCGTCTGGTGGCTTCTTGGAGGCAGAATAAAAGAAGTCTCTCACAAATTGAATGTTCATACAATGCCAGAATATCTCGATGCCAGATACAATAGTCCGTTTCTAAAATATTTCACTACAATAGCTATTTTCATTTTTTTCATACCGTATACAGCTGCTGTTTTTATGGGACTGAGTTACCTTTTCGAGGTAAGCTTTGGTATTCCATATATATGGGTTTTGATCTTTATGGGCGTTTTCACAAGTGTCTATTTGATATTGGGTGGATATAAATCCATGACAATGATAGACTTCATCTTCGGAATTATTATGATCTTTGGAGTTTGTACACTTCTATCGAGCACAATAATAAAGGGCGGTGGAATCCCGAATATTTTCGCGCAGCTCAGAGCTATCGATCCAAAACTTGTATCCGCAGTAGGACCTCCTGGGTTATGGCCCTTATTTTCTCTGGTGTTTCTGACTAGTGTGGCGCCGTTTGGCATGCCGCAGCTTTTACAAAAATTCTACGCTATTAGAGACAAAAAGTCAGTTAAAATTGGCATGATTGCATCTACGATATTTGCAGTATTAGTAACAGGAACAGCTTATTTTACTGGTGCATTGACCAGAATTTTCCTTAATCCCATAGATAACCC
>JAUXEQ010000198.1 GCA_030620455.1 bacterium
TCATGCAGTCGAAGTAAGTGACTCTATTACAAACCCAATGCAAAGTACTGATAGTATTATTTTATATATGGACATTTCTGCGCCTGTGATATTGAGTAGCAGTCCTGAGGACGGAGATACCGTTTTGGATTCTCAACCTGAAATTTGTATTGAATTAATAGATTCGCTGTCCGGAATCGATGGAGCATTATTTAATGTTACGATCGATACTTTTGAGTTTGTTTCCGGATCGTCTGCACTTAGTTGGGACGGCAATTCACTGTGTGTTTCTACGGTGGACACTGGTATTTATTGGTTAGGTGGCGACACAGTAATAGTTTGTGTTAAGGTTTACGATTCGCCTGATGTTTGTCCACCAAACGAGTTGGACACATGCTTCAAATTCTATATGGAGAACAGTTCACCTATCGCAAGACCGATACGACCAGACACTTTTGTGATTTCTGCATGTCCTAATGACTCTGTCGTATTCGAGGTAATTGATCCACAAGATCAAGGGATTATTGATTCTTCGTTAGTTGTAACATTAGAAGGGAATCGAAGAACACTTGAAACGCTTAGAGTGGGGGAATTTGCTGGTCTGGTTTGGCATTCAGCGGATAATAAGTTGGTGTTACATCCTGAACCGCAATTTGACGATGGAGAAACGCTAACAGTATGTGTTATTGAGGCTAAAGATACATTAGGGAATGCATTAGATATTCCGGTATGCATTACTTTTGTTATTGATTTATCATCTTTTCTGCTTTGGGATCTTAACCCAGCTGATAGCGAAAGCGTTAGAACAACGACACCTGTTATATCGATGCTCATCGAGGATGTAATTTCTGGGATAGATGATTCCTCTATTGTTCTCTCTATCGAGGGCAATAGATTCCGCTTGAGTGATCTTGGATTGACAAAGATTGATTCATTATCGAAACTAATTTTTGACTCGGAAGCAGCAGGACTTGCTTGGAATGGAGGATATTGTGTGTATTGTACTTTATTTGCATACGATTCACCGACACCAGGTTTCTGTGAACCTAATGATTCCTCGGTTGCATTTTATTTCTGCATTGCTGCCGGAGGACCTATAGGGCAAATTGTATATCCAGAAAACGGCACAAGAACAGCCTGCGACGATCAAGTTATAGCTATTGTATTTAGCGACCCAGATGGATTAAATCTGAATTCTGTAGTTATAACAGTTAACGATGAGACGTTTAGTGTTGAGGACGGTGAGTTATCTTATTCGGGAGATACTGTTTTTTATGAACCTATGTCGTCTTTTGCGGATGCTGAGACCGTTCATGTTTGTCTATCCCATGCTTTAGATAATCTCGGAAATGATTTGTCCTCATTGGATTGTTGGTGGTTTATCGTGGATTTATCTCCACCAGAATTTGGGATGATTATACCTCCAAATGCCACAATGGTTCGAAGCAGTGTTCAATCTGTTCTTATTTCCACTGCTGATAGGCTTTCAGGTATCGATACTTCTTCAATTGTAATGGAGGTTTATGGTGCTGAAAGAGAAGTTATCATAAATCCTGCAGATAGTGGTTGGACTGTCGAATTTTCACCCGGTGATGCAAGCATTGTGTATGCTTCTGGGGATACTGTTTGGATTACTGTTTATGCTTGTGATAAGCCTGATTATTGCGATGCAAATTGTGGGGAAGCAATATTTTGGTTCTGGGTTTTACCTTATACAGGCTGTACAGCTGAGCCGAATCCATTCACTCCTAATGCAGACGGAGTAAACGATATAACTATTTTCAGTTTCCCGGAGATGTTTGGAAAATCTGCCATTATAGAAATTTATAATGTTCAAGGAATCTTAGTTTATGAAGGTTCAATAGGTAATGTTTATTCCTATGAGGATTACAGTAAAATTAGCTGGAATGGACTTGACAATGATGGTAATACACTTCCAATTGGATTGTATGTCTATCTTATAATTCGCGATGATGAGATTGTATGTAAAGGTTCTGTTGTTATCGCAAGATAGGGATAAAGCAAATTCCTTGTTTAAAATAAAGATTACCCAGAAGGAAAAGCATTTGAATTGTTTTCTATGTAGTGTATTTTACCTATGGAATGGGAGAGAATAAGAACAGCATTACACTAAAAGGGATTGGTACTGGCAGTGGCATTGCAATTGCTAAAGCCATTATTATTCATAGGGGAGAACTCACCGTCCCTGTTTTAACCATAGAACAACACGAAATTGAAGGAGAGATTCAACGGTTTAGAGGATCTCTAAATATTGCCAAAGAGCAACTTTTAAGAATTCGGTCGACTATTGCAAAGACAATGGGAGAGGATGCCGCGGGTGTTATCGAGGCTCAAGTGCACATTGTAAGTGATCCCTGTTTAATCGATGAAACAGAAAAACTCATTGGTGTTAAGGAAGTCAATGCAGAACACGCATTTGAAGTCGTAATAAACAGCGCTATTGATGCATTAGGTTCAAATGAAAACCCCGTTTTTAAAGAGCGAGTTCAAGATTTTAAGGATGTTAAAAGCAGGATACTTTCAATTCTGCTAGGTCTCAAACACCAAATTATTAAAATGCCTGAAGTTGATTCGGTTCTAGTGATTGATCAGCTTGCGCCATCAGAAACTGCACATCTTTTTGGAAGCAAATATGTCGGTCTTGCTACTGAAACAGGAGGATTCACATCCCACATGGCGATTATGAGTCGAACCATGGACCTTCCTGGAGTTCTTGGAATCGATGACATAACGAATGCTGTCAATGACGGTGATATGTTGATTGTCGATTCATTAAAGGGTGTTATAATTATCAATCCAGATGAAAGACAACTGACTGAGTATCATCGCCTTGGAGAAATATTTGAGAAACACCGGGAAATTATACTGAGAACTAGTGATCAAGAATCTCGAACCCCAGATGGACGAAATGTGAGTATTGCTGCAAATATGGAATTGGTAGAGGAAGTTCCATTGGCAAGGCATTTCGGCGCAGCAGGAATCGGTCTTTTCCGAACTGAGCTTTTGTTTATGGATAGAGACAGATTTCCTGAGGAGGATGAACAGTTCTCTGTGTATAAAAAGATTGCTGAACAGATGAAACCGAAATCTGCTATAATTAGGACATTTGACATTGGTGGTGATAAATTTGCTAAAACCATTGGTTCTATGCATTACGAGCCTAATCCATTTCTTGGGTGGAGAGCAATAAGAATTGGTCTTGAATTCCCCGATATATTTAAAACTCACTTGAAAGCTCTCCTCAGAGCCAGCTATTACGGTAATATTAAGATCATGTTTCCAATGATTTCAGTTCCCGAGGAGATGCAGCAGGCGTTGAGTATTGTGGAAGAAGCAAAGAGTGAGCTTAGGGAACACAATATTCCATTTAATGAAAAAATTGAGATTGGAATTATGATCGAGGTTCCTTCTGCAGCAATTCTTGCCCGTGATCTAGCGGAAATGAGTGATTTTTTCTCTATAGGAACCAACGATTTAATTCAATATACACTCGCAGCAGACCGAGGTAATCCCCGAGTGGCTCATATATATCAAAGTTTTCAGCCTGCTGTTCTTAAGTTAGTAAAATTCGCAATCGACGCTGCACATTTCAAGGGAATATGGGTGGGTATGTGTGGTGAGTTAGCTGGTGAGGTTTTAGCTGTTCCGTTGCTTTTGGGTATGGACCTTGATGAATTTTCAGTTGTACCGTCTCGTGTTCCGTTAGTTAAAACGATAATTAATAGATTCCCATATTCAAAAGCCAGAATTCTTGCAGAAAATGTCTTATCTTTCACTACTCAGGATGAGGTGCTCGATTACTTAACTAAAGAGGTTTCTAGTTATTTGCCTGCAGAAATAATGGAATTAGAAACGGTGAAACATAATAGCCAATAAATATTGTTGTTGAAGTATCTAATCTATTTCTTTCCATTTAATCGCATTAACTGGGCAGCTCTTAA
>JAUXEQ010000137.1 GCA_030620455.1 bacterium
CTTTTGCAACTTGCATTTCGTCGGCGATAGCAACTCTAATTATGGGATTATATGCTAAACTACCTATTGCGCAAGCTCCTGGGATGGGTGAAAATATTTTCTTCACATATACTGTTGTTATCGGTATGGGTTTGGCATGGTCGGATGCATTGGGAGCAGTATTTGTTGCAGGTGTGATTTTCCTAATATTGAGTATTCTAAAAGTTCGAGAACTTATATTAAATTCCATTCCTATCTCTTTAAGATATGCTACCGCAGTTGGAATAGGATTGTTTATTTCTTTCATAGGAATGATAAATTCTGGCATAATAATTAAAAGCGGTGGCGGTGTTCTTCAAATTGGCGATGTACATTCTTATCACTTCCTTCTTGCATTGTTTTGTCTTTTTGTTGTGATGATATTAATGATAAAGAAAGTTCCGGGAGCTATTTTTATTGGAATTATTATTTCTACGATTGTAGCGTTATCGACAGGAGCTATACAATATTGTGGGATTATTTCTACACCACCATCTCCAGCCCCAACATTCTTAAAACTTTCATTGTCAAATATTTTTAATCATCATTTTCTTACAGCAGTTTTTATATTCTTATTCCTCGATGTTTTTGATACAGTGGGAACATTATTTGCTGTGGCAGCTACAGGGAATCTTCTAACAAAGGACGGGAAAATTAAAAGTGGCAGTAAAGCCATGTTATCCGATGCGATAGGAACGGTTGTTGGTGCATTGTTCGGTACTTCGACAGTTACAAGTTACATCGAATCTACGACGGGAATTGTTGCTGGTGCGAGAACTGGGTTGTCTTCGGTGGTTGTTGCATTGCTGTTTTTGCTATCGTTGTTTTTCTATCCGATTATTCGTCTTGTGGGTTCTGGAATGATAGTTGGTAATTCAGTTTTCAATCCCATAACTGGACCTGTGCTTATTCTTGTTGGTGTTATGATTGCTTCCTCGATACAGAAAATACACTGGGAAAAGACTTGGATTGCAATTCCTGCATTCTTAACAATAATTGGGATTCCTTTGACCTATTCGATCTCCGATGGCATGGCAATGGGATTTATCTCTTATCCAATCTGCGCTGTTGCTGCAGGAGAGACAAAAGAAGTTTCTACTTTTATGTGGGTCATTGCGGCTTTGTTCATTGTTAGATATGTATTCTTTAATGTTTGAGAAGCCTTTATAATTTATCGAGAAAAAGGAAATTTTTATATTATTTATCTGAAATGGAGAAAATGATGGACCAATGGGTACAAATTCCGAGTTACAGTACATGTTTTGTATGTGGTGATGATAATCCGATAGGGTTAGCAATGAAATTTAAGGGGAAGGATAAGTCCATTGAATCTAAATTTACGCCAAAACCGGAATATTGTGGTTATAAAAATATAGTTCACGGCGGAATTATTAGTGCTGTTTTAGATGAAGGAATGGGATGGACAGGATGGCTAACATTTAAAAAGTATTATCTTACGTTGGAAATTAAAATAAGATTAAAAGCTCCTGTAAGACCAGGAGTTAATTATACTCTTCAGGCTACAATGCTCAAACAAAAGGGTAGAATTTTTTTTGCTGAGGGATTTTTAAAAGATCCGAATGGTGTTGTGGTTGCAGAAGGTAAGGGAAAATATTTCATTGTTGATGAGATGCCAGAATAGCTATCGTATTTTCTAACTGATCTGCTTCTGATAATTTGGTGTTTCGTATGTAATTATTCAAGGCGCTTGAAATAGGGATTGAAAATCTAACTATTTGCAAGAAATTTTATATCATTTGGAGACGCGCAAGAGAAATATTAAATTCACCCAATGAAGCATTCATTAGTTATAAGCGGACCAACCGGTGTGGGAAAAACGAAAATATCTCAGATTGTAGCAGAAAAGCTTGACGGAGAGATTATCTCCGCTGATTCTCGACAGGTGTATCGTGGTTTGGATATAGGCACCGCAAAACCAGTTTCGCCAAAGATTACACATCATCTCATAGATATTATCGAACCTACTGAAAGATATGATGCAGCAAGTTTCGTTAGAGATTCACTTGAAATAATGGAAAAACTGCATAATGAAGGGAAAGTTCCAATAATTGTGGGAGGAACTGGTCTCTATATTAGAGCTTTAACTGAGGGGATTTTCACTGGAAACTTCCGAGATGTAAAGATTAGAAAAAGTCTAAAGGCTCGATGGAATGCTGGTGACAATCTATACGTAGAATTAAAAAAGATAGATCCCATAGCTGCTAAAAATATCGATCCAAGGAACTATGTAAGAATTGAAAGGGCTATTGAAGTATTCATGATTTCGGGAAAACCTATATCATACTGGTGGGAAAATAAAACAAATAAATCCTCCGATTGGTTTTTTTTAAAGATTGTTTTGACACTTGACCGTTCTGTGCTTTATTCGAATATTGAGAATAGAACTATGCAAATGATTCAGCAAGGTTGGATTGAAGAGGTAAAAAGGCTTATTGATTCCGGAATACCAAAGAATTCATCTGGACTGTCATCTATTGGTTACAGACAAATTATCTCGTATCTTAATGGTGAAATTTCACAGGATGAGATGATTAAGGAAATTATCAAGGAAACAAAACAATATGCAAGGAAACAGCTTATATGGTTCAGAAAAGAACCAAATGTTCATTGGGTCGATATTAACAACAAAAGTGAAAGCCAAATCGCTAATGAGATTATTGAAATCTGGCAGAAATAATTTTCAAGGAAGCACATGTAAATGTTTTTGGAAATGATAAAAATTGCCTTTAGATCTATTATTGCTCATAAGCTTAGAAGCTTTCTTGTTGCATTTGGAGTAACAATAGGAGTTATTGCCGTTGTTGGAATGACAGCATTAGCATTGTCTCTTCAAGCTGAGATGAAGAAACAGCTTTCCCAAATGGGTCCCGATAGCTTTGTGGTTATGAGAGTATCCCCGCTTAATTTTCTTAAAGGAAGGGATATGAAAAAAATGCGAGACCTTTGGCGACGTCCAAGAATCCTGTTATCATATCACAAACCCCTTATTGAACAATCTGAATTTTGCGAGAAAATTGCACCGATGTCTTCCTACTACGGGAAAGTTTCATTCGGAAAAAAGAGGTTTACTAATGCCTCGATCGTTGCCACGACGCCGGAATACAATGGATTGACAACCCAGAAAGTGGAATTTGGAAGATTTCTCAGTAAGCATGAAATTGAACATAGAAAATACATTTGCGTAATTGGACCAACTATTGCCAAAGAACTTTTTGGTGATGCCGACCCAATTGGAAGAAGGATAAAAGTTCGTGGTATACCTTTTATTGTTACTGGAATTACAAAATCCCTTGGAAAGAGCATTGGACAGGATAAGGATAACATAATTTTTGTGCCGATTACAACTGCTCTTCATCACTGGAAAGGACGATGGAACATTCAATACTTAGTCAAAGCTAAACCCGGAAAAGTCAAAGAAGCACAGGAAGAAGTTTCGCTTATTCTCAGACGATTAAGATCTCTTAAAACATATGAGGATAATAATTTTGACATATTTACATCGGAACTGTTAATGACAATTTTGAATTCGATTTTAGCTGCGGTTTATGCAGTGGGTCTTTTTATTACAATGATAAGTTTGGTTGTTGCTGGGATAGGTATAATGAATGTGATGTTCGTTTCAGTTACCGAAAGGACAAAAGAAATTGGAATTCGAAAGGCAACTGGGGCATCCCCAAGGATAATTTTATTACAATTCACATTAGAGGCGGCATTTCTCGCACTGATTGGTGGTCTTTTGGGGCTTTTATTTTTAGCTGGTGTTTTCCAAGTACTCTCAGCGATTCCTAAAATCACGGCTTCTGTTAATGGAGCGGATGCGGGATCCGGTGTTTTACCATTCAAATTGATTCTTCATCCTTCAATTGTGTTTTTGGGAGTTCTGTTTTCTACATCTGCAGGTGTAATATTTGGTTATTTTCCAGCCAGAAAAGCAGCTAAATTAAATCCAGTTGATGCGCTTAGATGGGAATGAGCACATGTTGTTTAAGGATTCTAAAGAGGAACTTAGGATAAATAAATTCCTTCGAACGTACGCAAATATCTCTCGACGTCAAGCAGATAAACTGATTCAACAGGGCAAAGTAAGGATAAATAACAAAAAAGCCACACATGGTGAATTGGTTACTCCGGGGGACAAGATCTACCTTTTCAACAATCTTATAACTCCTCGAAAAATAATTTATCGATATATTCTATTAAACAAACCGGTAGGTTATATATGTTCCAGAGTTGGCGACAAAACTGTTTTTGAACTTCTCGAACGTGAAAGAGTAGGTTTAAACTACGTAGGTCGGCTCGATGTGAATACATCGGGTGCATTGCTTTTTACAAATGATGGTGTTATGGCAAATTGTTTGATGAAGAGTAATGTTTCAAGGATTTACGAAGTTCTATTGGATACACCCTTATCTCCTGATGCAGTGGAACTCTTAAAACAGGGACCATCGTTGGATGGTGAGATTGTAAAATTGGGAAAAATAAAAATTTACAAAAGAGACGTCGAGATCGAGTTGTTTGAAGGAAGGCAACGAGAGGTAAGACGGATTTTTGAATCTATGGGTTCAAAAGTTATCAAACTTAACAGAATAAGCTTTGCTGGAATCTCGATTAACACTCTTCCAGTTAGCAAATATAGAAAATTGTCATCGAGTGAAATTAGAGAGCTAATCAAATTAAAAAAGATTGCTAAATGAAAAGCATCCGATAAACATGCTTGATATAATCCTAATTAGAGATGTTCTGATTGTAATGAGCTTTGAGATTCTCATAAATAGTGAATGGCACTTTGTATATTCCTAAAAGCGGCTCGCCTCGAACAAAACCATGACAATCCGATCCACCTGTAATAGCTAAGTTATTCGACTGAGCGTAATGCAAAAGCTTTTCGATTACTTTTGGATGATGTCCGGGATAATATACTTCTATTC
>JAUXEQ010000043.1 GCA_030620455.1 bacterium
AGCAATAACTGAAACCCATCTCCCAGCTCTTTCCATTAATAACTCACCCGGTATACCGTATTTTTTTATTGTAAGACTATCGAGTCTACGCATTTGTTCGATCGAACATACTCGCATATAAAATCCTCCTTATATTTTAGAAATTAATCAAAAAACTTGGTAATTTCCATTTAAATATAGATTTCCAGAAATAGACAATGGCTAAAATGTGATAATTGAAGTATAAAAAGACACCGCAAAGTTCCATCAATAACTCACTACGCCTGATCTGAGGTGAATTGACTATTAATTAAATTACTTGTGAATAGGATGAATTATTTTAAAAAAGATCTCTCTATAGGAAAGTGCAAAAAGTTATTTATTTTTCAGTTTTTACATCTTGGTATATCTGCCAAACAGCCCATAGAATTGAGAAAGTAGCTATAAAAAATATAATGTAAAGTAGGTCTGGATATATCTTTTGATGGAGTAAATTTAAAACATCATAAAGAACATATATTGCAAATGTCAACATTATGCCCCAACCGTATTTTTTACTCTTTTTGGTAGCAATTTTAAAACCAGTTAAAACGATTGCTAATTTCATTATTATTGAAATTACATGTAATAATCCCAAAATTATCCCCATTTCGAAATAAGTGTAATTTGTAGAATTTTCTTCAATACTCCACATACATTAATAACTAATTAATTAAAGGATTTCAAGTTTAAGTTTCAAATTAAGCATAGATCACTCGAATTCTTTTAATATCCTTTGATTATCATGAATTGCTGAATTGATTATTTTAGAGAAGAATATAATTTAGACATTAGACTATTAACTATTATTTTCAGGAACGCAAAATTTCAAGAGGAAATAAATGAATATTGCCAAGCTAAGAAGCCTATCAAGAATTGCTATAGAAAAAATTACAAGTAGAGTTATGCTTAAAAAAGGAATGAAAGACGGTATAGCCCGAAGACCACCACAGGTTGTTTATTGGATTCAACATACAGCATGCAATCTTAGCTGTCCCATGTGCAATGTACCTGCTATGCCAATGAAAATTGAAAGACCATCATGGATTTCCACTGAAAGAATGATAGAAATCGTCGAAGAACTTGCAGATATGGGTGTACCAAACTTGGGTGTTTCAGGCGGTGAACCAATAATAGATCCGGAAAGACTTTTTGCAGTATTGGAAGCAGCTGGCAAAAGACACATGTACATTCACTTCGGCACTAATGGTTTGCTAATGACCGAAGACATCTTGAGAAGATTTGACTCGATTGGGGTAGGTCATATATCGCTTTCTGCAGATGGCATAGGTGAGATTCACGATAAAGTTCGGGGAAGAAAAGGATGCTGGGAAAATGGCGTTATTAAGACCATAAGAATTTTCGAAAAAGTTAAACCAAAAAACATAAACTTAAAAATCAATACTGTCATCTCGGATGAGAATCTCGAGGGTCTTCCTGAACTTGTAGAGTTTATGGCAAAAAAAAAATACGTAGTCTTCCTGCAACCCTTCGATCCTTGTGCATATGAATTTCTGACAAAACACAAGGATGCAAATGTCGCACACCAAAAATTTCCCCAGTGGATACCACCTGATAGATTTAGACTTCTTGAGGAAGTTATAGATGAAATAATGTCGATAGAAAGGAAATATCCGGGAACACTTCTCAACGATGAAGAACATCTGAAAGCTACAAAACGTTATTTCACTTTCAATCTTTTTGATAAACCGCAAACCTGCACATTGGGTTTCAGAAATCTCTGGATTAGGTCTAATGGAGATGTAGGATTTTGCATTTACGGATATATAGGAAATCTGAAGCACCAATCCGTGACAGAATTGTGGAATTCCGAGAAAATGATCGCTGCTCGAAAAAAAATGTTAAAATGTCAATTCGTATGTCTTTCGGGTTGTATGTTCGATCCTTCGCTGTTCTCACTTATAATAAAAGGATTAAAAACAGCGAAAAAATTACTTAAATAACTCAAAAATATTTATGTTGTGTAAATTAAAAATCGTATGATTAATTATTGTTTTCCCAATCCTTTATAAGATCTTAACTAGATTATATGCAGCTTATGATTTATTTGACAATTTTATAATTTATATTTTCTTAGCTCTATGAACAAAGATCGCAAATATTTCGAAAAAGATTTTTATGAAGAAACCGATTACTTCTCACGGAATGTCGATGTTTTAGCCAACCTTAATAGTCGCTTTCAAAAGTATAGAATATCTACAGTGTTTTCAATCTACAATCCAAGACCAGATGAAGTTGTTTTGGACATAGGAACAGGCTGGGGAACATTTCCGTTTGCTCTATCCGGTAAAGTTAAAAAAGTTATTGGATTAGATATCGCTGAGAAGAGCATAGAATTCTGCAAAAGAATTGCCGAAGAGCGAAATATAAAAGATATCGAGTTTGTTGTCGCTGATGCACGAAACACCAATATGCCCGAGAATAGCATCGACACAATAATTTGCGCCGATCTGTTTGAGCATTTATATCCAGATATTTATATGGACATAATAAAGGAAGCTCTTCGAATTCTGACTCCTGGTGGAAGATTCATAATCTGGACTCCAAACCCAGGGCATATTATCGAAATCTTTAAACGACGGAATATTATATTCAAACGTGATCCAGCACATGTGGACTACAAGACAATGCCATATTTAAAGAAAACACTTCATGAAGTTGGATTCGAAATAGAAAAGGTCGGATATAGCGCTTCCCATACGCCGATTCTCAATATATTCGAGCGTATTTTCAAGTCTATTTGTCCGCTTCTGCGACGAAGACATGAAGTGCTTGCGCGAAAACCGAAATAGAGAAATTATCGATTCATTAATATTTGAAAAAAATTGCTTAACACTCTTTATTTACTAAATTAATTACCCAATAATCCGTGGAAAATTTAAAAATCAAAGAGAGGTGAGAACATGAAATTGTTCTATATTATGTCAATATTTTTGCTTGCAGTAAGTCTAATTCTTACCGGGTGCTCCAGCAAAGACGATAACAATGATAATATAACAGAGAAAACAATCGGCGCTTTGGGTGGCACAATAGAGATATCCGGTGATGTAAGCTTGTATGTACCTGCAAGTGCCTTGTCAGAAAATGTGGATTTTAAAATCGAAAGAAATTCCTCACCAGCGCCAATTGGAAGTAAAATTATGATATTAGACGATAGCTATATAATATCACCGGATGGAACAAATTTCTCTTTACCAGCAACGATAACAATCTACTATAACGAATCAGAATTGGGCTCCGCAAGCGAATCGGATATCGTAATCTATTCAGATACTGGCAGCGGATGGTCTCGATTAACAACAACAGTTAACAACGACGATAACAGAGCTTCAGCCTTGGTGTATCATTTGTCGGAATTCTGTGCGGCTGTCGATACAAGTTCTGATATAATTATTGGACCTAACGGTGGTTATTTTTGGGTAACCAACGTATTAGTATTTGATATTCCAAGAGGTGCTTTAAGCGAAAATGTGGAATTCATCTTAGCTTGGACAACTTCTCCAGCCCCAATTGGCGGAAACGCAGTCTTCGTTTCTGCTCCTATTACAATAGGTCCTTCTGGAACCAATTTCGCTTTACCAGCAACTATAAGATTGAACTACAATGAGGACTATTTAAGAGGAGGAAACGAAGCTGATATAAAAGTTTACATCGACTCAGGCCCAGGTTGGATCCCATTAATAACAACTGTGGACATAGATTCCAATATTGCATCTGCGATGGTAAATCATCTTTCCGATTTCGTTACGGCAGTTGATACACCAACAACCACCGAAGTTAGTATTTATGCATACTAGTTGTTCAACGTGGCTTAAAATGGAGGTAAAAACATGTATGAAAAAATAAAAGAAGAGATAAAACAGACTTATTATCAGCAAAATTTCAGCAACGATGGACAAAAATTTGTTGCATGGTATTTGAGAAACATACACCTAAGAGATCCAAATCAGGCAAAATATGACATAACAGATGGTGCTGACGATAAACAGATTGATGCTATTGTAGTAGATGATAACTCATCGGGTGTTTATATTATTCAAGGAAAATTCATTGGTGCTAATAGCATAGATGCTGAACCTCTCCGTGAAATTTTATCATCTTGGGTACAGTTAAAGAATCTCGTTAAATTACAAGAAGGAGGCAATGAGAAATTAAAACAAAGATTGGTAGATGTCTCTAATGCATTGGACGATGAATATGAAGTTGTTTTTGAGTTGATAACCACTGCAAACTTAACAGAATCAGCACTTAAAGATCTTAAAATATTTCAAGAAGAACTTGCAAAAAATGAAGAGCTAAGAGCTTCTTTAAACATAGTAGATAATGAAGAATTAAAAAGAAGATATGATTTAGCACTAGAATGTGAGAGTCCTGCGATTAATTTTACATTAGAGTTAGAACCGAATAAGTATGTTTCAATGGAAGTAGCTGGAACACAGGTTATAACTGCAGCCATTCCATTGAAGGAATGTATAAAATTTCCCGGTATAAAAAATGGCACGCTATTTCGAAAAAATGTGAGACAATCTTTGGGGTTAAATAATAGAGTTAATAAGAGTATTAAATCCACAATATATAGTGATAGACACCGAGATTTTTTCTTTTACCATAATGGAATTACTGCAATATGTAACAAAATGGAATTAGATATTAATACCTTACATCTGAATAAATTCAGTGTGGTTAATGGTTGTCAATCACTGAATACAATTTTATCATGTAGCGAAAGAGTGAAAAATCTTGAAGATACATACATAATGTTTAGATTTTATGAAATACCTCAAAGAGATAGAGCTGACAAAATTAGTATTTCAACTAATTTTCAAACAGCAGTTAAACCGAGAGATTTAAGAAGTAATGATAAAAGGGTATTGAGTATTAAAAAACGGTTTGAGCAAAAATATCCTTCCGGTTATTTTATCACAAAACGTGGGGAAATTACACCTGCTGATAAAGACAAAGGCTTTATTTTAGATTTAGTTGATTTTGGTAAGTATTTAATTTCATGGCATTCTCAAAGACCTAATATAGCCTATAGTGAAACAAAGATATTTGACAAATACTTTGAGCAATTATTTAAAAAGGATTACTCTCCTGAAAAAGCTCAAGCTTTAAATATCTGGATGAAATCAGTAGGGTTAAAATGGATAAAAGACAATCCGTTGGGACTAAATGAAAGTTTATTAGCTATGCGTGCATATGCACCATATCACCACTTATATGCTATTTCAGTTTGTTTTGGGGTTTCTAATTCAATGCCAACTGAAAGTGTTCCTAATCCCTATATTTCTTTAACAAAGGCAAAAGAAAATAACTTGGTTGATCAAATTGTAGATTTAGCAGGTCGTTCATTGAATTTCGCATTAGAATCTGCAGCAAATGAACCACAACCTGCTAATAGAGTATTTAGTCCTCAAAATTGGATAAAGACAAAATCTTGCTTAGCTGGAATTAGGGCAGCAGTGAGTCAAAGTTTAAATATGTTGCCAATGATGAATGCAGAATTTGCTAAAACAATAAAACAAGGCCTTAAAATGGAAAGAGAAGATTTTGAAGCAAGATGGACAGCAGATTGATAGGCACTCTACCTAAAACACAACGTATACATTTCCGACCATCGTCATACGTCCATATTGTCGTATATGTTAGGAAAGTTGGTCGAAACAAAAAACCAAAAGGAGGAAATAATGAAACTTCGGAGCTTATTACTAACATCGATGCTTGTGTTTAGTCTAATTATTGTGGGTTGTTCTACCGATAATGATGAAAATCATACAGCAGAAAATGCAATAGGTCCTGAAGGTGGAAAAATAGAAATCTCTAATGAAGTATCTCTAGTAATCCCTGCTGGTGCTCTAACCGATACAATCGACTTCACAATGGAGATGAATGCTTCACCAAATCCTATCGGCGGGAAAAATGCAATAGTTAGCGATGCTTTCGAGATCGGACCTACAGGCACAAATTTCAGCCAACCTTGTACAATTTCCATTCACTATAATGAGAGCGAAATTGGAACAGGTAATGAGTCTGATATAAAAATTTACGCCGATGTTGGAACAGGTTGGGAAGAACTATCAACCACAGTAAATGAAGCTGAAAACAAAGTCACAGCTACCATCAATCATCTTTCGCTTTACGTTGCAGGAGTCGACACAACCTCAATTACAGAAGGAGCATACGCAAACTTAACGCTTTATAGAATTTTAACACGAATAGATACTCTTTCAAGAACAGATATGATACAAGCCAGATTCGACAGTGTTTACGACCCATGCAATGCGATAAATCCACTGGAGGTTGAGAGTGTTTGGTGCAATACGTATGGACTAAAATATATGGGTGATTTTATACCCACGATGAAATACTATTGGTATACGGATACTTCTGAAACACCAGAACCATTTCTAGTATTTGGGGAAACATATACTTATCATATCGCAGGAAATGAATTTGTTCCAAATTTCACTGCATCGATAGATTTCCCAACATATGAGCCTATTATTTCATCTCCTTCATGGGGTGCAATAGTTTCAAAAACAGGTTTCACATTAAACTGGAACTCTGGTGATGGAAGCGGTGAAATTGTAATTTCAATGTATGACACATTAACAAGAGTAGCCGTAATTGAGGGTGAATCCACAACGAATGACGGAGAATTTACTTTTACTTCATCCTTTCTTAGCACAATACCAACTAGTGTTTATTCCATTCATGTACAGGTGATAAACCATGAAAACATTAATGCTAATGGAATCGATAGTAGAAGCACTATTTTGGCATATATTATGAATGATGTCTTCGTTACATTGGTAGAATAATGTTAAATTGATGTTGCAATCTTCATTTAAGCTCGTCAATTGTTTTTGACGGGCTTTTTTGCGGTTTGAATTTATTACGGATACGCCACACCTAATCGTTTTCTGTTATATACGCAAGCAAAAACAATCGCTATAAATACAGGAATAAAAAAAGTGGGTATGTAAAACAATGTAAGAACTGCAAGCGCTAATACGGCAGCTTTATTACCTCGAACAACTTTTTTAGGATCGATCTCCTTATCGGCAAGTGCACCTGCGTAAATTGGAAATGTTATCACAGCTGTAAGAAATATTGCAGGTTCATGAAAAATTAATCCTAACATTCCTGATAGAAAAACACCTAAAACTGCAATTGTTAAAGCCTTCCGTTGCCCATAAACCACCGAGAAAGTTCTTTTTCCTACGTCTCTATCACCGCTAACATCCAAAACGGTTGTTGCAAGATAAACGGAACCGAATGCTATCCCAAAGGGAATAGACCTTAAAAGAAAAAACCATTTGAAAACATAAACTTCGCTCGAAGCGATGCCGAAAAGATATCCTATTATATATATCAGGATGCCATGACCTACACAATTTAATATCAGCGATACAATTGGTCGGTCTTTGAATCTAAACGGCGGAGCGGAATAGCTAATACCAAGCAAAACAGCTAAAACTGTAACCAATGCAATATAAATTGGCATAAACAATCCAATAAATAAAACTCCTACGAATCCAGCAACAGTAATAAACCAAGCAACAAATTTTGAAATATAACCCAAAGCCAGAGGAAGATTTTTATTATTGATTACGTCAGATTCTCGATCGAATATTTGATTTATGCCATAAATACCAATTCCAAGAAACGTTGTATACAAAATCAACAACCACAATTCAGAAGCACTGAAACTTCCACCACCAGCCCAAAATCCCAAAAGTGCTGGAGTCCAGATCGGGATCAAAAGCAGTGGTCTAATGAAAGCAATATGATCGCCGATTCCGAAAAGAAATTTACTTAATAATTTTTTGCCCGATTCCGATGGCATGGCTTGAAAATTTAACACAAAAGCATGAATTACACAAGTTTGATTTGTTAAAGCAGTCATACATAGAGAATTTTTAGATTGTAATGAAAAATCCTTGCGTAATAGCTATTATGGTGCATATTAGCAAATTGAAAATCAAGGGGAGTAATATGCTCATAGAAAGAAATATAAAAGATTTTTTAGATGACCTTGCCTCAAATTCCCCCACGCCGGGTGGAGGTAGTGCAGCTGCTCTTTGTGGTGCAATAGCTGCTTCTTTAGTGTCAATGGTTTGCAATTTAACAGTGGGTAAGAAAAAGTATGCCGATTTCGAAGATGAGTTAAAATATATTCTCTCTCAATCCGAGGAACTTAGAAAATTAATAACATCTCATATAGAACAAGATGCAGACGCCTTTAACGATGTTATGGGTGCTTACAGAATGCCGAAAAATAACGAAGAAGAGAAGATGTTACGTAATGAAGCTTTACAGCATGCGCTCCAAAAAGCCACATTTGTTCCATTGAGAGTTATGCAGGATTGCTCTAAGGTGCTTAATTATGCTAAAAGAAGTGCAGAAATAGGCAGCAAAAACGCTGTTTCAGATAGTGGTGTTGCAGCATTAATGTCCAAATCAGCCATTCTATCCGCAAAGCTTAATGTAGATATTAACCTTGCCAGCATCGAGGATCAGAGCTTCATTAGCAGGATATCAGATATAGTTACGAATATTATGGAGGAAATAGAAGGCTTAGTTCCAGAAATTATGCTTATAGTTAAGAACAGGATTTCGGAAGAATGATTTAATGAAAAAATATGTAGACCTTCATATTCATTCAAATTGCTGCGATGGTAGCTTCTCCCCAGAGGAAATAGTTGAACGTGCCGTTCGATATAATCTATCAGTAATTTCAATAACAGATCATGATACTGTTAGCTGTATTGAATATGCTTCCAAATTAGCTGATTCTTCAGATTTAATTTTCATCCCCGGTATGGAAGTTTCAACAAAATGCTGCAATGGAAGCATGCATATTCTCGCCTATTATATTGACATATACTCTCAAACTATTCATGATCTTTCAAAAAAGATGATAGTTTCACGGAGGAAAAGAATCATCGATGTTTGCCAAAGATTATCCGAGTTAAGTAAACCAGTGAATCCGGAGTTTGTTTTTGAACTCAGCAAAAAGGCAAATTCATATGGCAGACCTCATATTGCAAAAGCTATGGTAAAGTTAGGTTATGTTCCCTCGGTGCATGCTGCTTTTACCCGATATTTGGGCTACGGTAAACCAGCTTATGTGCCCCGATGGTCTCCGGAACCAAAGGAAGCTATAGATGTTATCCACAGCGCTGGGGGATTAGCGGTTATCGCACATTGCGGTGTTACAAAAGGTTGCTTCGATTTGTTGGATTCTTTGGTACAATGGGGGATAGACGGAATAGAAGTATATTATCCCGGACATCATCCAAAAGTAATCGAAAAGCTTTTGCATTACGCTCAGTCGAATAGCTTAGCTATTACAGGTGGATCCGATTGTCATGGTTTTGTTCGTGGCGAGCCGCTTTTGGGGATATACAAAGTACCATTCGTTATTTATGAGAACCTTAAAGCTCACTATGATCAGAACATCTCCAATTAGGATTATATCAAGCATGTTTATCGGATGCTTTTCATCCTAGCAACCTTTTTTAATTTGATTAGCTCTCTAATTTCACTCGATGACAATTTTCTATATTTGCTAACTGGAA
>JAUXEQ010000163.1 GCA_030620455.1 bacterium
AAAAAAGAGATTAAGAGTTCATTTATAATTTATTCACTATCGATAAATATACAAAAAAAAGGGAGTTTTCTTATGTTAAGAATTAAAATCGATTTGAAAACTTTTATGAAGTGAGTCCTATAAAAATGTATCTTCCCAAGCAGATTTAAAGCCGGAGACCATTGCAGAGATAAAATCTTCGTAATCAGGAATATAGCCAAGGCATTTTTCTATATATGTGCTGTGATTTTCAAGTTCGTCTTTTACAATTTCACGATGGGTTAGAATGAAATCGGATAGTCTAAGATATTGTGGTCCAGCTAATATCGAGCCCTGTTGAAGAACAGCTCCATTCTTTCTGCGTTGAGCACTACCTACTATTTTTTTCTCGTCTACAACAAGTTCATATCTGGATGTCGAGGAGAAGCACGAAGGATTCTTTGTGCTTATTGTGGGATCACCCTTCGAGAGTTTTGCATTTAATCCAAGGTTTTTCAATCCTAATGCCAGAGCACGACTAATTTCATTATAGGTTTCCAGAATACTCATTTGCGAGAGAATATGATAGGGTGGTGTTGTAATAGAATATGTAAATTCAGTATGATGAAATATAGCTTTACCACCAGTGGGTCGTTTAACAACGTCGATTCCCATTGCCAAACATTTTTCAATATCTATTTCTTTTATAGATTGACCAAAGCCAATTGAAATTGCTGGGGGTTTCCATAGGAAAAATCTCAAAACGGGAATGCTATTTTGATTTTTATATGCCCATTGAAGAAGCTTACGATCTCTGTCCATATTTTCCTGACCGGTGAGATATCTATCTTTAAGAAGGAGCCATTTTTTACCACCTAAAAAAATTTCATGTGCGGTATCTAAAAACACCGGAATATTGGACATTCTTAATCTTTCTTAGATTTCTTTTCTTCCTTTTTTGTTTCGACTTTAACATCGGGTTGCTCCCCTCGATCCAGTTCCTCTAATCTTTTAATTATATCCTGCCATATATATGCCCATTTCTCAGGATTTTCATCGACCTTTTTTCGAAAGTCCTCAAAACTCTGTCGAGTGATATTGTGCTTTGAAAAAATGCTGTCCTGAGCAACAGTGAGAGCTAATGTGTCATCGAGGAATTGCTCGGCAGCAACGGATAGATCAACATATACAGTGATAAATTCCTCAACTGTCAATTGCTTTTCTTGAAGTTGAGGTTCATTTTTTGATTCATTTTCTTTGCCATACGAAAATGAAAAGAGGAGTATGCTGACAATAATAAATATAAATGATTTGGCTGACATATATTATACCTCCGTTATCCTCAAATAATGAATTGATAACATTGTTTCTTTAGTTTACTTATCTAATAAAAGACTAGTTTTCATACAGGGAAATAATAAATATATTATCGATTAAATCAAGCCATTTTGTTTGTGCGAAGCATCCATTAGCTATAAATTAACTTGATGAATCTAATGTCTAAAGGAGGAAAGATATGAAGTTTAAACTAATGGCAGTTGTTCTTATAATATTTTCATTGGCTTTAGCTCAGGGACCGTCTATGTTCAATCCCTTTGCAGGCGTTAATACCCCGAGAGCCAAAGAAAAAATCGGAAGTTGGTGCGAGTATAATCTTCAAACCGAGGATGCTGATAATTCTGGTAAAATGAAAATTTCATTAGTTGGTTCAGAGGAATGTGATGGTCAGGATTGCCACTGGATTGAGATTGAAATAAACAGTGAGGAAGGTGATAGGATAATTTTTAAATATCTTGTTAAGGGTCGCATTTCCGAAGGCAAAGAATCATATTTTTCTATGATTATGAAGAGTAACGAAGATCCTGCTTGGGAATTTGAGATCGACTCCGAGGAAATGAAAGATATTCCAGAGGATGAATATGAAATGGATTTTAAGGAATACAAGGATTTACCGGATTTATACGACAGCCCTACAATGACAATTACTGAGGAGACAATAAAAGTTCCAGCAGGTAAATTTGAATGCCATCGTATTACGTATATAGATACTTCGGGAAATGATAGAATGGACATCTGGGTTACAGAGGATATTCCGGTTACAGGGATTGTGAAACTGAAATCTTCTGATACCGAGATGGAATTATTAAAATACGGTTGGAAAGGTGCAAAAACTGCCATTACTGAGAAGCCAAAAAAATTCTCTATAAAAGAAATGCTCAAACAAGGATTGAAGGAAAGTGCTGAGGAAGAATCCAAGGAAGCTGGCGAAAGTATAATAAAAAAGAGTTTAAAATCGATATTTGGGAGATAATCTATGTTTTATTCAATGACTGGTCAGGGTAGTGCTGTTGTTTCTGCCGATGGATTAACGATTTCCGCTGAAGTGCGATCGGTTAATTCTCGATATTTAGAGCCGAGTATAAGAGTTAATGCATTTCTCAGTGGTTTTGAAAGTAAATTTGCAGAACTAATTCGAAAATATGCATCCCGCGGAAAGGTAATGCTCAATGTGAATATTGTAAGCTCGACAACAGACATCTGGAATATAGAAATTGACGAGGTTCTTTTGGACTTGTATACATCAGTCATTAAACGAATAGATTCGCGATTGCAACTCGAGAATACGGGTGTATCGTTAGAAAGATTCCTCCAAATGTCAGAATTATTGAATAAAACTCCAAATCCAGAATACCAAAACAAGGCATTAATTCTTGCATTGAATTCGACAGAGAAAGCTCTCTTGAACTTGAAGGAGTCGAGACGTGTGGAAGGTTCTGCTCTTCAAAAGGACTTAAAAAAACGAGTTAATTCGCTTTGTAAAATTACAGAACTTATAGAAAAACTTGAGGAAGAAACGCGGAAAGCTCGTTATGAAAAAATTCGCGAACGGATTTCAGAAATCATCCAAGATGTTGAAATAGACGAGAAAAGATTACTTCAGGAGGTTGCACATCTTGCTGTAAGAGCTGATGTTACTGAAGAAATTACACGACTTAAGGCTCACACAGATCGTATGCTGAAATTATTTAAAAGCCGAAAACCAGTTGGAAGTCAGTTTAATTTTATTTTGCAGGAATGTCACAGAGAAATAAACACCATCGGTTCTAAAACTGACAGCACGGAAGTATCTCAACTTGTCATCGATTTTAAAGAGGAAGTGGAACGAATAAGAGAGCAAATACAAAATGTTGAGTAGGTTTAAGGATTATTCTCAATTACTGTATTAGTAACTTTCAAAGGTCTAAGTAAAAAAACTTTGCCGTGCCAGTTTTCTGATGCTGCTGATAGTATAACAGTTAAGTCTTGGAAAATTCCATAGTAGGCTGCACCACTGCCAGTTATGCTTGCGAATTCCGCACCTAAATGCCTTAATTTTTTTATGTCATTATAAACTTCCGGATAATGTGAAGTTAAAATCGGTTCGAAGGAATTCTTAAATGATCCTATAAGTTCCCAAAAGCGATCGTGATCGTCGAAACTCTCATTCATTAAAATATCTGGTGGTTGATCGTATTCTTTTACCTGAGCGTAAGCCCACGTAGTATCTATCGAAAAATCAGGCACAATAAGCAAAATCCAGTAGTCGGTAGGTAAATTCACCGATTTTATTACTTCACCTCTCCCAGATATTAAAGCTCCATGGTCAGAGAAAAACATTGGAACATCCGAACCAACTGTTGTGCCAATGTCCATTAGTTGTTTGGATTGTAGTCCTAATTTGAGAATGTTATTAGCGGCTTTAAGAAAAGTTGCAGCGTTTGAACTACCTCCACCTAAACCAGAACCAATGGGTATGCGTTTGGAAAGAATTACCTCTAAATTTATTGCTCGTTTTAAGTAATTTTCCAGTGCTTTCTTTGCTTTGACAATTATGTTTTCACCGTGGATCTCAGGTCCATTAACGGATAATTCGAAATGATTGCTGGGTTTAATTTGTATAATATCCATCAAGTCGATTTGCTGAACTAACGAAAATAATTCATGAAAGCCATCATCTCGTTTTCCTGTTATATAAAGGAAAAGATTAATTTTTGCAGGGGAATTGTAAGATATAAATTTCAAAATGAATCCTAAAAACCTTGAATACAATTGAAAATATTCATATATTAAAAAGTTATATTGTGGAGGTACATATGAAAAGATTTTTTATTGTAACTATTTTATTTATTATATCGATTGTTTTTTGTCAATCATTAGTCAGAATTGAGCAATCAGATTTAAAATTCATAAAATCACTGTATAACTTTGATATAGCATACGTTCGCGGAAAAGCCTTTGTAGAAATTGTTGCGGATAAATATGATATAGGCATTTTCAACTCCTGGGTAATTCCATACCAAATAATAATCGAAGACCTTCCAGAATATTATTCAGCTCGTCTTGAACCGGAGGATATGGGTGGTTATAGGACATACTCTGAGATCGTGACAGCTTTTGATTCCATGCAAGCACTTTTTCCGGATATTATCTCCGAAAGAGCTACTATACAAATTTTCGATTTGAATGGAAGAAAACTAGAAACATTCAACATCGATGCATATCAA
>JAUXEQ010000017.1 GCA_030620455.1 bacterium
ACCAATACGCTTCTTGCTAAATAATATTATAGTTTTTTACTAAATACCAGCTTTTGTTGAGGCAATTCAGAATATTTTATTTAAGTGGATATACCCAAATTTTTTAAGATTACATATGCAATAGTATTCCATATTAATTCCAAATACTAATGAAATGAATTATTAATTGTTTTTCCAGTAAAAATTAAAAGTTATTATTGTAATATCAAAAAAGATAATTTCTTTTTTATCTGTTATAAAAAATACTCACAAAATAGCAAAAGATAATATTTTAGATTGCAAAATTTTGATTTATACATAATTTATAAATTGAGCAATTTTTTTTAACTATTCATATTCTAACAGGAGGTGTATGTGGCTTCCTATAGAATTAGCACTCCTATGAATAAAAATGAAGTTCTTCAACTTCATATTGGCGATGAGGTTTTAATTTCTGGAACAATTTACACAGCCAGAGATAGTGCGCACAAACGTATTATTGACATGTTAAATAATGGAAAAGAGCTTCCTTTTAAATTAGACGGAGCAATTATATATTACGTAGGTCCTTCACCATCAAAACCGGGCAATCCAATAGGTTCAGCTGGTCCGACAACGAGTTACAGAATGGATCCATATACACCCACTTTATTAGCAAATGGTCTAAAAGGTATGATTGGAAAAGGTGCAAGAAACGATGAAGTAGCAAAATCTATGCAAAAATATGGTGCAGTCTATTTTGCAGCAACTGGTGGTGCAGCTGCGCTTATCGCTAAATCCGTCGTATCCGCTGAGATAATTGCATTTCCAGAACTCATGTCTGAAGCTATTCGAAAGTTAGTTGTGAAAGATTTCCCCGCAATTGTCGCACAGGATTCTTATGGTGGTAATATTTATAAGGAAGGTATTAAAAAATATAGGAAGACTTAAATTTAGATATAAACACATTTTTTAATTGATAATATATTTACTAAAATTGTTATTTATATTATTTCTATATTAAAGCAAGCAATGGAGATTACACTTAAAAAGACCGATATAACTCTTCGTGATAAAATTTTGAAAATATCGGGAGAGGATTTTAATAAATGTTACCAATGTGGTATGTGTACTTCCGGTTGTCCTGTGGCTGATGAAATGGATATCATGCCTAATCAGGTTAACATGATGCTTATGCTGGGTCAGTTTGAGGAGCTACTGAATTCACAGACAATCTGGATTTGTGTAGCTTGTTTTGAATGCGGAGCGAGATGTCCCCATAATATTGATTTAGCTAAGATTAATGAAGCTCTTAGAGAGATTAAAATTAGAGAAAACATAGATTTATTCAATATTTGGGAAACTGCATCAACAGGTGAATTTCCAACTATTGCATTGGTGGCAAGTTTTCGAAAATTTACTTCATAGAATACAGGAGATTTTCTTAATGTTGAAATACAATTACTTCCCAGGTTGCACATTAAAAACTACTGGAACTCAATTAGAAGAAACTTCTATTAAAGTTCTTCAACAGCTTGGTGTTGAACTTGTCGAACTTCCAAGATGGCATTGTTGTGGTACTGTTGTTTCTTTATCATCAGATTCAAAAATTCATTCCGCAGGTGCGATAAGAACCCTTATAAGAGCACAAGAAACTGGCGATAATAAATTGGTAACGATCTGTTCGGTTTGCTATAATACTCTTAAAAGAGTTAATGAAAGATTTAATACCGACGAAGATTTTAGGGAAACATTAATAAAATTCATGGATGATGAAGAACCGTATGAAGGTAAAATAATAGTTCTGCACCTTGTGGATATTATTAGGAAAATTGGGTTAGATAATATCAAAGACGCAGTAATTAATCCGCTTAAGGGTTTGAAGGTTGCCTGTTATTACGGCTGTCTTCTCTTACGTCCAGAGGAATTTTCGATAGATCCTTCCAGTGAATCACCGCGTATTTTAGAAGATATTATTGCATCTGTTGGTGGTGAACCCATTGAATTCCCACAAAAAATTGAATGTTGCGGTTCATTTGAAACAGTACACAATCCTACTCAAATTGCTGCTATGGGTTACAGAATAATCGAGAGTGCTAGAAAAAATGGTGCCGAAGTCTTAACTACTATGTGTCCTTTATGCTATTTCAATCTTGATAGAACTCAAAAAATTATCAAAAAAACTAATCCTTCTTTTTTACCTTTACCGTTATTTTATCACACAGAATTAATGGCTATGGCAATACTGCCTGAGGAAATTTCACTAAAGGAAAATGTCGAACTTAATTCTACTGTTTTAGAAAGGATTTACAGTTAAGAAATAATTAAAATAAGTGAAAGGGGGTCACTCCATGAAAAAGCTCGGTTTATTATTGTTTATCATGCTTATTATGGGCAATATTTTTGGGCAAACCGAGGGAGTTTATGAACTTTTTTCAGATGGTAAACCAATCGGCACATGTGAATTCAGACTTGAGAAGCTTCCTGAAGGTTTCAAATTGATTTCTAATTCTACAATCAATCTTGCTGGAGCTACATCAAAGTATGAATCGGAGACTTTTCTCGATGAAGGCTATCACCCAGTAATGTATTCTCTCGAGATCGTCATGCCGGGAGGTAAACAATTGATCTTCGCGAAGTTTGAATCCGGCAAAGCAAATGTCACCGCCGGTGACGAACTTCATCAAGCGGAGCAATCTTTGGTGTTTCCAACTAATGGTTATATTTTGGATCAACATATAATGGGTCAACTAATTCCTCTTGGAAAGGTTATCAACCCAACTGCTGGACAGTATAAAGCTACAGTAATTGTACCTCAGTTAATGCAGGTCGGTGATCTTACACTAAAAAATGTAGCCGAAAAAGTCGTTGATAGCAAAAATATTACTCGATTTGAAGGGAAACTGGGAATTTACGATTTTATTCTAGAAATCACATCGGAAAATGTTATAACATATATCGAGTATCCTCAGCAGAATTTAGTTGCAAAACTCGGAGTGCTAAATATCCTCGATATCGATCCCCATGAGCTTCTTGAGGATTACAATCCCATCACAGTAGAAATGTTAGCAGATAAAAAAATCATGAAGAAAATCCTAAGCATTAAAGAATTGAAAGGTAAGCTTACCTTTGACCCTATGAATAACCTTCAAAGAGTATATCTTAAAAGGCTTGAACAATCATTCGATGGTAAAATTAATCCATCTAATATTGATGGAGAATTAAAGGTTGGTAAACAATCCCATATGATTACAGTTTCTGGTTCATGGCCTTTAAGAGAACCTTTACAATGCTCACCTGAATATAGTAAGCCAGAACCCGGAATTGAATCAGACGATCCAGATATAAAAGCTCGGGCTATGGAGATAGTAGAGCCAGCTAAAAATCTGGCAAATGCAACTCGAGCAATTAATCTATGGGTTAACAACAATATTCAATACGCACCAATAAGAAATACTGCCAAAGAAGCCTTACGAGTGGAAACAGGTGATTCGCACACAAAAGCAAGATTAACGGTTGCTCTTTTACGCTCGATTGGAATACCAGCAAGGATTGTGCGAGGTATACTTTATACGGATGATGGTCCTTTAGATCATAGTTGGGTTGAGGCTTTTTATGGATCCTCGATAGCATGGGCACCTTTAGATCCTACTCTTAAAGAAATAGACAAAATTTCCGCCAGACATATTTCAATCTGGTTAGGAGATGCTGAACCACCAGTTTATGTTAATGAGATTACATTAGAAATAGAAAAAGTAAAATAGCGGAGGTTCGATGAAAGACCTTGCATATCATGCTCTGGAAGTTGCTTCATTAGCTGGTGCAAGTTATGTAGATATTAGAATTATTATGGATTCCAGAGAAATTATTTCTGTAAAGAACGGTGCCCCCTTAGTCAATCAAATTGAAGGCTTCGGCTTTGGCGTTAGAGTTATTGCTGACGGTTCATGGGGTTTTGCTGCATCACCTATGCTAGATAAAGATAATATTGAAAAAACTGCTGCATTAGCTGTGAAAATTGCCAAATCGAGTGCAAAACTTAAGAGATTTGATATAAAACTTGCCGATGAACCTATTCACAAGGATAAATGGAATTCTGCATACATTATTGATCCTTTCAAAGTGCCACTTGAGAAAAAAATCGGCTTATTGATGTCCATCGATAAAACTCTGAGATCGGATAATCGTATCAAAATCGCTAGAGGTGAATTGTCTTTCTGGCGAGAGAATCAGTTTTTCGTTTCTTCGGAGGGTTCAGAAATCGAGCAAACATTCATAAGGAGCGGTGGCGGTTATGCTGCAACAGCTGTCGACGACAAGTCCGGTGAAATTCAAACCCGAAGCTATCCAGGAGTTCAGGGCGACCAATTTCTCCATTTAGGTTGGGAGGTTATTGAATCTTACGATTACGAGGGTAATGCCGAACGCGTTAGAGACGAAGCTCTAGCGTTGTTATCCGCTGAGAAATGTCCAAAAGGTGAAATGGACATTATAATATCCGGAGAACAACTTGCACTGCAAATTCACGAGTCGTTGGGACATCCAACAGAGTTAGATCGCGTTCTGGGTATGGAAGCAAACTACGCTGGTACAAGCTTCCTCACAACCGAGAAATTAGACAACTTTAGATACGGATCGGAAATTGTGAATATTGTTGCTGATGGCACTCAACCGGGAGGTATCGCGACTATAGGATATGACGACGACGGAGTTAGATCGGGACGATGGTTTCTTGTAAAAGATGGAATATTTTGCGGTTATTTAACGAATAGAGAACTCACACATGTTATTAATGACAATCATTCGCGAGGATGCAATAGAGCAGATGGCTGGAACTCCTTACCTATGATTCGGATGACAAATATTTCCCTGATTCCTGGAGAATGGGATTTTGACAACCTTATTGCTGATACTGATAAGGGTATCCTATTGGGTAGTAACAAAAGCTGGTCTATAGATCAGAAAAGACTTAATTTCCAATTTACATCAGAAATTGGGTGGCTAATAGAAAAAGGTAAAATTGTAAAAGTTATCAAAAACCCCACATATCAATCGATTACACCGAAGTTTTGGGCTAGTTGCGTTGCCATCTGTAATGAAAATCACTGGACACTTTGGGGAGTATCTAATTGCGGTAAGGGACAACCAGGTCAAAGAGCAGAGATGTCTCATGGTGCTGCACCGAGCAGGTTTAGAAAAGTTAATGTTGGACTGGGATAATAATTCTGTTTTTAGCTAATTTATTTATGGATTTAAATAATTAATACACTTCTTGCTTATGTAATTATCTTGTAAGGGTTGGTTATTAATAACTGACCCTTACTTTTTACGGAATTTTAATAAGTTTCTAATAAACTCAGGCATTAGAAATAAATGTTCTTCGACCCACAGTTTTTCATGAACAAAGCTGCATTCAGTGCAGTCCCAATAACCCCATTCATTTCGTTTTCCTTGCTTAGATTTTATTGTGCATAATCCGAAAGATTTGGATACTTCATTACAATACTCAAAATCAAAGAATGGACATGCACAGAAAAGACATATGAAGTTATCAGTAGAAGTTTTCTCATGACAGGTGGAATTATCCTTAAAAAGCGGACAAAACTCAGGATATTCTATCTTAAGATTAGAATATTTAAAAAAATCAACAATTGTATACTTAGTGAGTTCCTTATCCTCTATAATTTTATAAACTTTCATCCAGTATTCATTATGCCATTTTTTTAGAGGATTACTCATTTAACTTTTTTTATTGCTTTTCTTTAGGCATCACAGTTGCCATAAACTCACCTTCACATACAACTTTTCCATCCACAGTTGCTATACCCTTAAATTTACAAATTCCCCGTTTATAAGATATCATATCAACCCTTAAAATTAACTGATCACCAGGTGTAACCGGTTTTCGGAAACGAACCTTATCGAGTCCCATAAAATAAGTCACACTATTATCCGGATCAGCAACTGTTTGCATTAACAGAAAACCACCAGTTTGTGCAATGGCTTCGATGATTAATACACCGGGCATTACCGGGTGTTCTGGAAAATGCCCTTGAAAAAATGGTTCATTGAAAGTAACATTTTTAATAGCTAATGCAAATTTACCACCCTCAAAATCAATTACTTTATCCACCAATAGAAACGGGGATCTATGAGGAAGAATTTTCTGGATGGCTGTAATATCGAGAAGAGCATTTGCTCCTTTTCCAAATTTTCCCGCAAGTTTCTTTTTATCCATAAATTTTTTTAACTCATGAACAAGAGCAACATTTGCTGCGTGACCTGATCTCGCACCAATGACATGTCCTTTTATATACATCCCCAAAAGAGCAAGGTCTCCTAAAAGATCGACCAGTTTATGACGAACAGGCTCATTATAATATCGGAGTTGAATATTATTAAGAGTTCCGTTTTCTCCCGCGAATATTTTTACATCATCTGATATATTGAATTTTTTTCTGAAGAATTCCTCATCGTTTTCGGTAAACTCTTTATCAAGAATAACAATCGCACTATCTAATGCTCCACCCTTAATAAGGTCTTGTTCTCTAAGCTCCTCAACTTCTGAAAGAAAACAAAAGGTTCGCGCAGCTGCAAACTCATCCTCTAATTCGCTCTCTAAAGAAACTAACGTTGTATATTGAGTTCCAAGTGCACGATTAGCATAATCGATCATTAAAGTAATTCTAAAACCATCAAAAGGTATTATATGTATATCAGTTTTCCTCTTAGAATCAGCGAACTGTATGACTTCATCTACATCTAATACCATTCGCTCAATGTCTTGTTCTACTATTCCAGCTTTTTTAATAGCATCGATAAAGGCTTTTATGCTACCATCCATTACCGGTGGCTCCGGACCCGAAAGTTCAATTATACAATTGTCAATTTGCAAACCATACAACGCCGCGAGGACATGCTCTACTGTATAAACGGTAACACCATCTTTTTCTAAAACAGTTCCACGAATCAATTCCTCCCCAGAGAATTCAACCTTTGCAGGAATGGATACATCTTTCCCAAGATTTTTGCTCTTACATACAAACCATGTATTGGGAGGAGCTGGCTTAAACGTAATTTCACAAACTTCACCGGTATGGAGACCTACACCCTTTAACGATACTTCACTAGCTAATGTCCTTTGATTCGGCATAATCCTCCAGTAATTTTTATTCGAATTTAGAGTTTAGGTAGATACATTGCAAGAATTTTAATTTATAAAGGATTTAATCTTCTCGAACCAATCACCATAAAGAAAAGAAATTATAGTTTTCCTTTAAGGTTTTAAAAGTATTCATATTGTGACCAGGGAGATTGATAAAACATCTTATATCAATATAACTTTCAACCTATTCAGATTAAGTTAAATATAGAACTTAAAACGACCAATCCTCAGCCATCATGATTGCCCTTCTGCATTTCGGACATAAAATCTTATTTAGATCTTCTCTAATATATTCATCCCTTTTCACGTAGGTTTCATCGTCTGCAAGTCCCATAGATTTCATATATGTAATGAATATAGTCTGGTTTTGGAATGCTTTTGTTCCCAATTTCTCTGCCAGCCACAATAAATGCTTTTCGGACGTAATCGGTGCTCCACATTTCTCACAGAAGACAAGCTTACCCTCGATCTGCTCGTACCCAGTATCCGAATTTTTATCCAATGTAGAAAGATCGAACTCATTCGTGATTTCTATACCATTCTCTACTGTACAATATGCTGCACATTGACTGCACCAAATACATCTTAAATAATTTCGATACATAATTCGAGTAGCAGTACCATCCTCATTAATAATGTCTCTTATCTCGATAGCATCTGATGGACATATTTGCTCACAAGCTCCACATAGAATACAATTTTCCTCGACAAAAACAGGTTTACCTCTGAATTCCGGGATAATCTCAGCTGGTGCGAAAGGGAATTTGGTTGTATAAGGACCTTTAATCAAAGCCTTAATTGCTTCTTGTAATTCCCTAAGTTTAGGCTTTCTCATCTCAATCCCCTTTATTTTTATCTGACAATGTATCTTCTGCATAAAGATCGATAACCGATCCGTCCCACAATTTAACACCACCCTTGTGCGAACCTCTGGCAAGAGCATGAGCACCAGTAGGTGAAGCGATAAGTACAAATATAGCACATAAAAGAGATTTAATACCAGTCGAACTAAAACCGAAAATCAGAAAAACCCCGAAAAGAAGAAACGCTGTACCTAAAGTTACACATTTTGTTGCAGCTTGAAGTCTGTTATAAACATCAGGCAGTCTCACAAGACCAATACATCCTAGGAGGTCGAATAATACACCTATTACAATTATTATATATCCTAGTGTATGCCAAAACATCAGTCCTCCCTTATTCTCTTTTCAAAATACATTTTCCTTTATACACTCAGTAAAAATTATCTTCATCCGATAAAATTTTTAATTCATAGTTGTCTGTAATAATATAATTCTATTCATCAAAACTTCTATTTTCCAAAAATTTTGCCAGAGCAATAGAACCAATATACGATAGCAGAGCCCAAGATATTGCAATATTTAGATAAAAATCTCGCTTAAAAGTCAGAGCTGCAAGAGCACAGAAACCAATAATAAGAGTTCCTAATATATCTATGCTCACAGCTCGATCCGGTGCTGTTGGACCAAGAGCTATTCTGTAAAGGCATAAAAAGGATGAAAACAAAAGTATGTATATCATCCACATTATCATTCGAAAATCCTCCTTAATATCGGTTCAAAACGACCAATAATAGCTTTTGTCCAATCTTCCATGTCCTTCCCTTTGATGAATATCCAATGCACATATAATACATCATCTATTATGTCAACAGTTAGGGTTCCAGGAGTAAGAGTAATTGAATTAGCCAAAAAAGTCTTAGCCATAGGAGTTTTTAATGTGGTTTTTATCTTTACGATCCCTGGTCTAATGGGAAGATTTGGATGAATAACTCTGTATGCCACATCCAGATTAGCAAGTAAAATATACCATAATAGAAAGGGAATATATACAATAAACCAGAATACTCTTCTAGGATTAAAAGCTCTTTGGGGTTGCATAAGAAAAACATCACCTACTAATCCTATGATAATAATCGAGACAACAGCTCCAACAATTAGTTGTGCCGGCTCAAGACTCCACGTTAATAAAACCCATAGCACAAGTAAAAATATGAATTCACCGATATATTTCATGTTGTTAACCTCCTATTCCCAGAACCATTGAAATATAGGCTGACTGTTTCAGAATTGCATTAGTAGCTGGATAGAAAAGCGAATCCATCAGAAATATATAGAACAATCCGGATATAAGGCAGATAATCGATAGAGCCAGAAGAGAAAAAGTCATCGAGAACGGTGATTCTTTAAGATTTTGATAAATTTTCGGTAATGGACCGATAATCGAAAATCGCATTACCTTCACGAAACTGGCAAGAGTACCAAAGGCAACGAACGTAGCAATTGCAGCAGCTAAATACTGTGTGGAAGCAAGTGCAGCTGCAATTATCAATATCTTACTCCAAAATCCATTAAACGGCGGTAATCCTGAAATAGAAACACTTCCAGCAATAGTGCCAATGCTTGTTATAGGTAGCTTTTTCATTAAACCACCCATTTGTCGTAAGTCTCGAGTGCCAGTAGATTGTTCAAATGAACCTGCATCGAGAAACAATAAACTCTTAAAAGTTGCGTGATTAAACATATGGAAAAGTCCTGCTGCAATTCCCTCAGGCGTTCCCAAACCAATTCCTAGAGCAACATAGCCCATCTGGCTTATTGAATGATATGCAAGAAGTCTCTTCAAATCGTATTGACCAAGCGCAAGCAAAACTCCAACTAATGCAGATACAACACCAAGCCACATTATGATTGATAAAATTTCCGTCGGTGCACCCATTACAGAAAAAGTAACTCTAATAAGTGCATAAATTCCAAGTGCTTTTATTAAGACACCAGAAAGCATCGCGGATACTGGAGCAGGTGCAGATGGATGAGCATCCGGAAGCCACGCATGAAACGGAACAAGACCTGCTTTAAGAGAAAACCCAAAAATAAATAGACCCAGAGCAAATATTACAGCCTTATTCAACATTGGATTTCCAATAGTATTGGCGACATCAGCCATATTAACTGTTCCTGTGATGTTGTAAACAATAGCTACAGCAAAAAGAATTACAATTGAGGCTACAGAACCTAAAATCAAATATTTAAAGCCAGCTTCCAATTCCTCACTTTCAACGCCAAATCCTACTAATGCATAACTAGCAAGGGATGCTATTTCCAAGAAAACAAACAGATTAAAAAGATCACCACTAAGGACTACACCATTCATACCAGCAACCATCAAGAGAAATAAAGCATAGAACTTAAACTGAGCGGTATATTTAGACATATAGGAAATCGCATAAATTATAGAGAAAAACGCTATCCCGTTAATAATTATCAACATTAATTTGGATAGTCCATCGAGAACCATTACAATTCCTATTGGAGGGATCCATCCACCCATAATATAAGTAGTATCCTTAACGCCAAGAAGGAAAAATGACAAGTAAAGGGGAATGAATACTGCCAAAGGACCAAGATAGGAACCCACACCTCGCCAAAATTTTCCAGTAATCAGGATTAACACAGCGAAAAGCATCGGTATCGCTACTGTCAATGGCATTGCTATATTGCCCATCTATGATTCTCCTTTATCCTCATTAACCTTTTAGTCGATTTATTTCAGACATATCAAAGGTTCTATATTTTTCATACAGTTTAATCGAATATGCAGACATAAGTGCCAAAGTTCCTAACCCAATGACGATGCTTGTTAGCACTAATGCCTGCGGTAAAGGGTCCACAGCTACTTGAGAAAACACAATTGGGTTTTCACCGGGAGATAGAATTGGTGCAATTCCGTTAATACGATATCCTACTAAAATTAAGAATAGATTTACAGAATATTCAATAATAACCATTCCAATTATCTTCTTTATTAGGTGACGTTTGGCTATTAGGCAGTATATCCCGAGCCCAAATACTAACATGTCCAATATGTATAAAAGCATTTTATTCCTCCTCCTCTAACACTAATCTACCATATATAGATAATCCAATAAAAATCGCGTATAATGCAGCGCCAACTTTAATTCCAATGGAAAGGTTTAGCAAAGGAATTATTCCAGCAGAAACCAAACTGAAAGGCTTTCCTTTACTAAGGAAATTGAAAAGAAAATATCCAAAGCCTAACCCAACAAACCCAATTACAATAAATGCTAACATTCCAATATTGTCCCACATCGACGCCCAGAAATCTGATAGTTTAACAAGAGCAATGTGTCTGCTAAATGCAAGCATCATTAATGTATACGCAATTGCGAGAATGACACCACCAGCAAAACCTCCACCTGGTGTTAGATGACCGTAAATTATTATGTAAAATCCATAAAGGAGAATTAAAGCGATTGTAATCCGAGCAACTGTTTTAACAATAAGAGTCATCCCAATGTTGGGATCTTCAATTAGATCTTTAATTTTTTCCTTTTTCATTATAAACCTCCGAGATCATTCAGGGATCCCGACTTTCTCGATGTCTTTTTCTTCTGTTTTCTTCTTACCCTTGGTTCTAAGCAAAACAAAAGCTCCTAAAATCGATGTAAATATAACAATAGCTTCACCTAGAGTATCGTAAGCTCTATAATCAAGGATAACGGCAGCAACTATATTAACAGCACCCGTATCTGTTACTCCAGCAGATAAGTAATATTGACTAACATTCATAAGTGGTTGCCCAAAGGAGGTTAGATCGGAAAAAGCCCAATAGCAAAATGCAAGGAACAACCCCAAGAATATCAACCCGGTCATGTTCGCAAATGTGTCCAATCGCTTTTCAATTGCTTCGTTGTCCGCGTAAGTAGTTGTTCTTATTAAAATAATCAAACTTAAAACCTC
>JAUXEQ010000098.1 GCA_030620455.1 bacterium
AAGCAAATTTTTGAGATTGCCGCAATGTATTACGATAAAAACGGGGAGTATCCTCAACCATGCAGCGATCTATTCGATGCTGAACAATCGATCCAAAACTGTTGGCCCATAGATCAACCCGCTTCAAAATCAAGGTTCCAATATGATATAGTTTCCGGTGGTTTCAGTAGTTTCCTTGCACGAGCTACACCAATTGTCAATTCAACAGGAGGAACCTTCAATCAACAAAGGGAAAACAGCGATAACACATTAATCGATGTAAAACCTTTATTGATTAATGCAGATGGTATAATTTACTTCTCA
Source organism: bacterium (assembly GCA_030620455.1). Lineage (GTDB taxonomy): Bacteria > UBP14 > UBA6098 > B30-G16 > B30-G16 > JAUWMV01. Next base: position 304 of record JAUXEQ010000098.1, read on the forward strand.
GATTAACTGTACTGCAAATTAAAACTAATTAATAATATTTTACTATAATTTTATCCTTGCTATCAAACCTATCTAATTCGTAGTATAAGCTCAATCAAATCGTATTCTAAAGTTATTGACATCTCAATAAATTCGAGTAAATATATGCACCGAGTAGATAAGTTGCCGGGATGGCGGAATAGGCATACGCAGAGGACTTAAAATCCTCCGGGCAATAGCTCGTGCGGGTTCAAGTCCCGCTCCCGGCATTTACAAATGTGTAAATTGAAAACTGCATTATATAAATTTTATTTATCCATCTACTTAACAATGCGAAGGACTTATAATAGTTTGACACTTAAAAAAATCTTGACACTGAATTTTTAAAGTCTATAATATCGATTCACGATCCCATCGTCCAGTCTGGTCAGGACACAGGCCTTTCAAGCCTGTGACACGGGTTCAAATCCCGTTGGGATCGCTTTTCTTTCCATGCTTCTAAAACTCGAATTAAGTATCTCAAGAAACAATAAGTTATCTTTACGCTCTGTAATATTATCCGTTACTATAAGTAGGTTCAAGTGTCATACATATTTTCTTCCCTACTTCATCGAGTAAATTTAATTGAATTTATCGATAGCTAAAAAGAATAATTTTTGCAAAGATGATGATCTACTTAAGACATCCTGAAGTAAATAGCCATGGAAAAACTGAATGACTTTCTTTAACGTTTCTGAGACCTTTTTATTCTTTTAAGTTTAACTCGGAAGAAAATTTTTTTACCCTCGGGTATTTTCGCAATAATAATTTCTTCCATTCGGCTTCGAAGTAATCTTTCGCTCAAGGCTACTCTAATTTCGAATGAAGTACCCTCTGGCGTAGCTTGCACACTATCTGGAAACGAAACCAACCCTTCTGGAACTCTTGCATGACCGACACTGAGTAAAATTGTTTTCTCAGCCACAGCGGAACTTGGATCAAGTCTATAAAGCTCGCACCAGACACTCTCCGCGGCAAATAATTTCACATTTCCATAAACTGTGTCGTTGACTGCCAAAGTTTCAAATTCAACAACTGAAGGAACAAAGAGCAAACCTTCAGAATCCAAAACAGGTACGGCTTCGGAATTAGGTTCAGTCTCGATCCTAAGGATTAAATATGCTCCAATAGCCAATGTTCCTCGAACCTGTCTTGCAACTTCGGAAACATCGACACCCAAGAGAAAATGCCGGTTATATAGCGATCTGTCATCTGGAAAATTTATATACATTTCAGCACTCGACATTGAATCTGGTGTAACTTGTATAGTTTCTGGTTTAGTGTAAAAGAAGTTTTCATCTATGATATCCTCAAAGCCGGTTACTGAAGTTCCAATATCAGAGGGTTTGCTTGGTTGCATATAGAAAAGCGTTCGAAAAGATATTCGACTTATCTTAATTTTATACCCATATTTTTCCGAGATATTGCATTCCTCACCAATTGGAACGTTTTGTATAAGAAAGGTTGTCGGTGAAACTCTAATAGTAGCACTCATTAAAGAACCATAAATCATAAGCAGAAGCATGAATGCAAATATTTTATTACAATTTTTCATTTTTTTCATTAACTATTTCAGTATTTCAATATTTTAGTTAAATCATCCAATTCTTCAGAGATTTTCTCCCATTCAACCCACAAGAATTTCATTTTAGAATCAAGCTTGGACGATTCATTCGATAATTTCTTTATTCTCACTTCATTCTTAGCAACAAATGTCTGTCCCATAAGTTGTATTATATTATCTCTTTCAGTTTCTAAATTTCCAAGTTCTATTTCAATTTCACTTATCTTGTTTCTTAACCTGTTATACCTATTTTTTGCAGACCTAAGTTCATTTATGGGTTTTGGGCTTTTCTTTTTATATGCTTTTTGCAGATCGGAAATTCCATGCTTTCTCTGCTTCCTCTTTTCTAAAAAATAACTAAAATTCCCAGAATATTCATTAATGTACCCATTTTCGAAAGCCCAAATCTTGTTAATTATCTTATCGAGAAAAATTCTATCATGAGATACAACAATCATCGTGCCGGGAAAAGCTGCAAATGCATCCTCAAGAATCCTTCTACTGTTGATATCCAGATGATTAGTAGGTTCATCTAAAAGGAGAAAATTTGAACCGAGAAGAGCAAGTTTCGCCAATGCTACACGGGATCTTTCACCTCCGGAAAAGGTTCCTATCCGCCTGAATGCATCGTCACCAGAAATAGAAAACGCTCCTAGAAATGTCCTAACCTGCTCATCCTCTGCTCCCGGCATATAATATGAAATAGTGTCAAAGGGTGTACTGTCATTATCTAAGTCATCAAATTCCTGAGTATAATAACCGGGTGCAGCATTCGTGCCCAATTCTATTATTCCGTTCTGAATTGGAATTACACCCGCAATAAGTTTCAAAAGCGTCGACTTTCCGCAGCCATTCCGACCCACAACGCCTATTCTGTCACCTTTCCCCAAAAGGATTTCAAAATCCTTGAATAAAGTTTTGTTACCGTAAGAATGCGATAAACCTTGAATGCTGAGAACCCTATTACCGCTCCGCTGTTTAATTTTTAGCTTTATTCTGAATCCACTATCAAAAGTCGGGGAACTGATTCGATCAAACTTTTCCAATTTTTTCCTTCGAGATTGTGCTTGCTTTGTTTTTTGTCCTGCGATATTACGTCGGATGAATTCTTCAGTTTTTTTAATGTAATCCTGCTGATGTTTAAAGGTTTTCATCTTCATATTTAGATTTTGTATCCTTTGAATCTCATATTTGTCATAATTTCCATGGTAAACCGCAATACCATCTTGATCCAATTCAACAATCTTGTCCGCAACAAGATTTAAAAAATATCTATCGTGACTAACAAGCACATAAGGCAATTTAGTGCTTCGCAAAAATTCCGCCATCCAAACCAAACCATCGTAATCAATATGATTGGTGGGCTCATCGAAAAACATTATATCCGGATCTTGTAATAATACTGCTGCTATAGCTGCTCTATTACGTTCTCCACCCGAAAGAGTGTCGACAGGTTGATAGAAAGCTCTCTCATCAAACCCTAACTTAGACAAAACTTCCTCACATTTATTTTTTTTAGCATACCCACCCAAATATATGAATTCGTTCATAAGTTCCTCATATTCATTCGGTTTCTCTAAATCTGCATCTAACTTTAATTTTAATTCCCACCATCGCTTATTCTGAGCCAGAACGCTATCTACAAGATTCACTTTACCCTCGAGACGCTGTTCCTGCCTCAGAAATCCAATCCTGAGCCCCTTATTTCGGAATACTTCCCCTTCTGTAGTTTCAAGTTCACCTGCAATAACTCTAAGCAACGTGGTTTTGCCAAGACCATTTTTTCCTACAAGAGCAAGACGGGTTTGATCGGTAATTGTCAACGAGATATTTGAAAAAATCTTCGAAGTACCAAAAGCAAAACCTATTTCATCTGCGATAATTAAATCCATAATATTATGAATATAAAAAATATAATCCATTTACGCAATTTCTTCTTGACTTCACTTCTTCAAATCATAGAATTAGGCGGAAAAGGAGGAGATATGGGTAAGAGAAAAACTCGATCTTTTGTAGACAAAGTAGCTAAGGGCACCGGTCCAAGAGGCACACGATGTGAAATTTGTGGTGAAATCATTAAAAATATTAAGACGATCAGACCCTATAAATCGAAATCCGGGAATTGGCGATACATTGAAGAGATGCATAAAGTTTGCAAATGTAACGAAAAAGAAATACTTATCGATAAAAGCATATCATAAATATCCTATATTCTCGACTTATTCTTATCATACGGTTCCGATTAATGTAGAATATCAGATTCACAGTTATTTTATTTTCTTATCTAAATCTTTTGAGCGATAATCTCCGCCACCTTTTTCCCACTTAATAGCATACCACCAAAAACTGGTCCCATTCTAGGACCACCATAAACAGCATTGCTGCACATCCCTGCGCAAAAAATACCCGGGAAAAATTCCTTTGTATTTTCAAGAATTGTTCTTTCACCCATGTCAGCCCACATAGGCTTTTCCCCTATAACTTTTCCAGTAGGTGTATCGAGCCTTAGTCCGCTTTTTCTTTGAATTATAGATGCAATCTCAGCAGCATGACCAGTGGCGTCAACTACATACTTAGATCTAACCGTCAGTGGATCAACATGCAATCCGGACATTTCCACAGCACTCCAATTAATAACGAGACCTGTAACATGCTCGTGCGTTAGCATAACATCTTCAACACTCATCAGATTGAAAATTGTAGTTCCAGCTTTAACAGCCTTAGAAATAAGGACAGATACCGATTCAATAGCGTCCGCACTATAATAACCCTCTTTAAAAAGTCGAGTGGAAACTCCTAATTTATCCAGAATCGCTTTCCCTTCATCCTGGACAACAATCTCGTTAAACATCATTCCGCCACCCCACATACCGCCACCAATCGAAAGCTTTCTCTCAAATAATACAACTTTCTTTCCAGCATCTGAGAGAAAGAATGCTGCGATAAGTCCCGCAGGTCCACCCCCTACTATTGCAACCTCGCATTCAATACTATCTAAGAGCTTCTCGGAAAATCTTTCGATAATAGCTCGAGAGATTACTATATCGTCCAACTTCATATACTATTCCTCCCTATACAAAAGGCTATTTTCCCTTATAAAATATATTTAATCTTTTTGTTGTGTCTGAATATATAAGATTCCAGCAATCAAGCAAGCAACGGTTGCTCGAATCTCAAATAGTATAAATAAATCTTTTTAATAGAAATAATATCGATAACGGTCAAAACTCGAGGAACACAACTTTTAAAGTGGATTACACTATCTTAATTAATGTTAATTTTTCGCTTTTTCATTCCATTTAGTCTTTTCTAAATAGCTATCTGCACAATTTCGAAATCTCTCGAACTCGCTGAAAATGCATCCACAATATTGTTGTCTGTATAATCCCAATTTTCTTGAAACTTTAATACCCTTGCTCCAACCCTCACGGAAATCTCGATATAGAAATTTCACACCGAAGTTTTGAGCAAGCTTTTCGCATAACTGCGTAATATATTCATGATTCTGATATTTACTATAAAGCAAGGTAGTCGTAAACGCATCAAACTCATGTAAAGCAGCAATTTCGGCTGTTTTTCTCAGTCGAATATCGTAGCAAATTGTACAACGATTTAATTCTTCTGATGCTGATAATATGCTTTTCAAGAATTTATCGAGCATATATTCATCCTCTTCAATAAGAGGAATAGCCTGATCTCCAAGAAATCTTCTAACTTCAATTAATCTTTTTCGATATTCAAGGTATGGCTGGATATTTGGATTAAACCAAAAACCAGAAACATCCATATTCTCATTAGTTAATACATCAATAGGAAATATTGCACACGGAGCACAACAAATGTGAAGTAAAACTCGCATAATATCGATTAATGCAGCTAAATTTGTTCTCGAATTAACTATTTATAGCTATTCTAAAAATTTCTGTAATCAGCCAGAATTAAAAATAGATAACTCTTATATTATATCTGAAATTACAAAATTGTACCTTTGAAATCCGTTTATTTACCAGAACTTAAATTTATTGCACGAATTTTTCTCGAAATTTTATCACCCTTAT
>JAUXEQ010000127.1 GCA_030620455.1 bacterium
AACAAGGGGTAAATTCAATCCGAATTCGAAAATCGCATCTATCGCTTCATCTGTTCTTGTAGATGATTCTACTATCGTCCATTTAGGTGTTGGGATGTCGATTGCCTGAAAGATCAGTTTGGAAAATATCTTATTCATACACATAGCTGAAGCCTGAGAACCCGAACCTGTAAAACAAATATTTTGAAGTTCAAAAATCGCTTGTATTCTTCCATTTTCACCAAATCCGCCATGATATCCAATAAATATGACATCATATTGTTTTAGCTGATTTAAAATTGAAACTATTTCCGATTCAGGAATTTCAAAAGATTTTACAATATGTCCCTTTTTTGCTAAGCCATTAGCAATCGAATTTCCGGTATCGTTCGATACCTTTGCCTCTTCGGAATTTCCCCCATAAATTACTGCGATTTTCATGTGTTTTAAATCAATATTTTATATTGTCTGAGTTGGAAAACTTAGACAAAAGTGGTTATCGAGCACCATTTAAGTTTTACTGCTTTTGATGTCGCTTTGTAAAAAGATTTTTGATAAGATTGATTCCCTTTATTAAACCAAATACTCCAGCAGTGATTTGTGGTATTGTTGAATTTTCTATTTCGGATGTGAATCGAGAAACATTTTGGATTGAATCTTGGGCTATTGCCAAAATATCACGAGTATGTTCGAGATTTTCATCTAAGATTTTAAGGGTTTTTTGCGTATCATTTAAAAAAGCAGTCAGGTTAGTATTTATATCCTTTATATCAGCTTCGGTTCTATCTATCCACTTTCTAAGTTTTAACCATGTACAAAAAGCAACAATAGAAAATATCAAAGAACCCAGTGCTATTACCCAAACGCCTATTGCTATCCAGGTTTCTGGACTCAATCTATTTCTCCCTGTTTTTTGCTTTTATATGTTTCTGTGCCCTTTTGAACAGCTTCTTTTAATGACTCTTTAGCTTCTGCAAGCTTAGCTAATTCCACTTGGATTGTATTACGAATCTTGTCGATTTCATGTTTTCCTTCGTCCAATGCTTGGCCGGCTTGGCGACCAAGATATTCTCTTGTTTCACGTCCCGATGCTGGTGCGAATAATAGTGCTAATCCTGCTCCTATAACTCCACCGATTAAAAAACCGGCAATGAATGTATCTACACCACTTCTATCAGCCATCTCTTCCTCCTTACTTTATTTATTGTGTGGAGGTGATCCTCTTTATTTTCTACCAGTATTAATAATTTGAATAATTACTAAATAGTCAAGTGTTAAAATTTTCACGTATTTCCGAAGGATCACACAATTTTAACTTCCTAGATAAGCTCTATAATAGCTAGTTTATAATTTTCTTTTAAATCAAAATTCTTAAGGTCGTAAACGCTATTTCATTTCTAACTCGAGTGAGAGATCGAACTGTGGTGCTGAATGAATTATTGCTCCTATCGATATGAATTCGACTCCTATCTCTGCATAATCTCGTACTGTATCGATATTTATTCCGCCACTGGACTCAAAGGATATTTCCGAGTTTTTTTCTTTCCGAAGTTTTACGGCTTGTTGTGTCATTTCGGGTGTGAAGTTATCTAACATTATTCTATCAACTGGGCTCCTAAGAGCTTGCTCCAATTCTCGAAGATTGCTAACCTCGATCTCAACAGGAACATTAGGTTTGCCTTTTGAATAAAGCAAAGTCAATGTCTGGGTTATTCCACCAACAGCGGTAATGTGATTGTCCTTAATGAGTATCATATCATAAAGTCCCATTCTGTGGTTTTCACCGCCTCCACATTTAACGGCGTATTTCTCAGCAAGTCTGAGTCCTGGTATAGTTTTTCTCGTATCAAGAATTACAGTTCCAGTTCCCTCGACAGCTTTAACAAAATTCGCAGTTTGAGTTGCAATACCTGATAAATGCCCAAGAAAATTTAATGCAGTCCGTTCCGCTTTTAGAATGGAATGAGCAGAACCGGATACTCTTACAATGACGTCTCCTGTGGTTAATTTTTCGCCGTCATTAATATGAGTATCTAAGTTGACAGAATTATCGACAATTGCGAAGGTTGCTTTTGCAAATTCAATTCCAGCGAGAATACCACAACTGCGGCTTATTATCTGTCCGGTTGTTTGAAGATACGGTGGAACAATCGAGGTCGTTGTTATGTCCCCAACACCGATATCCCTCTCGAGTTCATCGCCTACTAATCGATATATGTAAAATCTATTAATCTTCATATAATTACAGAAGACGACTCAACGTTTTTCGATGAGTCGCCTGTTTTAATTATTTCATTTTTATCGGTTCTCTATGATAGATAATTATTTCTTTATAGAAACCTATGATAATGTCAACCTAATATTACTTAATGTAATATATCTTTTTTACAGTTTCATAATCGTTATTTCTGACACGAACAAGGTATATGCCTGCTGGAATATCAGATGGTTGCCATGTAAGTCCAAGTATTCCTGCATTAACTTCGCCTTTGTAAACTGTGTAGTTATGCTTCCCAACAATATCCATAACAACAACAGAAATCGAACCATCTTTGGGAACAAGAATTGAAAAGGAAACAGATGAATTAAAAGGATTCGGAGTAATATCGATGTTAATACTTTGAGGAAGGTGTGTTATTTGCTCTTCTATCCAAGGACCAAATGTCCAGTTTGTTGTTCTTATATCATCGATATACCAACCTTCACCTGTTATATGAGCGTCGCTCCCAAATCTAAATCTGAATTTCACATAACCAAGAAAATCCAACGGAAAAACAGCCATATTCCAATCATGAGTACCGGAATAACAAGGTGTATTAGCAGTAAATGGTGATGCAGGATTGCTTCGTGTCCTATACGGATAATGACCAATTGGATCTAACTGTCTCCATTCTTCTGTGCCTACAAGATTAACCTCGACAACACCACCATCCCAAGCATATCCTGGACGAGTATCATCATTTTCAGCATCGATCCAATGATAGAAGAAAAGAGTATCTTCATCGGAAACGAAAATTACAGGTGTCATAAGTCCAGCATCCAAACCATCGGCATAGTCTGAATGTCCAGTTCCACCACATTTAAAGCTGTGACTACCACTGAGTTTCCTTGCTGTAGAAACATGCCATTGGTTTGAATATGATGAGGTTATGCTGTAATCTCGCCAACCGGGAGCACCCGTTTCTACATCCTCAAAAAAGCTTAATGCGACAATAAATCTGAACATAGAAATACTGTCGGGAGAGAAGCCTACATTTGCCGCAACAGAGTTATCTGTGGCTATAATTCTATAATCTATTGTGTCATTAATATCGGGAAAAGTAGTTGAGAAATTGGTTTTCCATATATCTTCATAGTAATCATAAGAAAATGGAATAGCAGGCTGTGAAGTTCCATTTATTGAGTATTCCAACGTTACACCTCGAACAGAACCATTATCGGTTACTTGAGCTACAAGCTCTGGTGGCCATATTGAAAGGGATGCATTAACAATTGGTGTGTGATTTACTATAGGTGGAATTATATCTTTTCTAACCCGGAAAGAAAAAGAGCCAGCTCCTGGGGGTTCTTTAACATCGAACCCACTGGGTGCTTTGATATAAAAATGGTAATGTACTCGGGAGTTTAGTGGCTGAGCTGGGATATTTGCAACCCATGTGGAACCAGTGTATGTTAAAGTAGTGCAGTTCCAAGGAGGAGAGTTAACATAGTAACAAAAAGCTGTAGAATCGATTTCTAATACTGTGAATATTTTTGCACTAACAAAGTATTCCCCAGTTGTATCTTCCTGATCACCTATGCATCTGTGGGTGATGGACATTAATTTTTCCGGTCCTATGCCATGATTGTTATATGCAAGAAATATTGCTTCTGAATTTGGTGTTCCGTTGGATAGGTCTCCATCGTCGTCATCCGCTACTAACATCTCATCCAAATATTGCTCGAAATTAACGGGATGTCCGAATCGCGTTCGGTGTACAAGAGAGTCGGTGTATCCGACACCCAATGCAGTTCGAATCTGCCACCAAACTGCAGAAATTATTCTACTGTCATAATGTACTTCACCTACCATATCTGTTGGATACATCAATCCATTATTCAAATTCCTCATATAGTAACTTGGATTGGTGGGATTAACTCTATTTCCCATTAAAGGGTCGTTTAGGAATGAACATGGAAAATAATCAGACAGGGCTTCGTTTATCGCTCCTGATTCTCCTGCATAGGGGAAAGACACACCACTGTAAACTCTTGCAGTTACCAAGTGTTGATATTCGTGATAGACTACATCTGCGAACATCGATAGATCATTATATGTATGTGGAACTCCGAAATTTATATTCATTCCATCTGCGAATGCATTATCTCGAATTCTGGAATCGTTTACATTTCCTTTAACTCTATAATCCATACTTGAATAGCCCAGATAGTTCTTAACGAAATCGTGAACTACATTTACATGATAGTATATATTAATTTCGTTTTCTATTGCAGGCGGGGTACACCATAGATGATCGTATGTGGGTCCAGTGACTGTTGTATCCATATTAGAACTTGGATTCGAGCGATTACGAGTTACCTCACAGTAGTTACCATATAATTTTGGGTGAAAATTAAAAGGTGCTGTGCTCCCAGTTACTGAATAATTTCCAAAAGAATCAGTGTAAGCACCCGTGCCGTTAACTTGCAGAAAAGCGTATTTCATGTTTCCTACTCGCATTGTATCATCCGAGAATTCCGGATGATATTGTATTTCCACCTTCCCGGATAGTGTTGGGAGTTCGTTAAGTGCACGTAAAACTTCGCCTGTCTGAGCATCGACCCAGATTATGTATAACGCTAAGGGTTTGTTTATCATTATTTTAAGCCACCAGACATATTTTCCTTCATATTCCTTTTCATTTGGAATAGCAGCAATACGAAAATGCGATTCTTTTAGTTCATAATCGCTTACACCTAAGAATTCTATTGCATGATCTAATGCTTTGGATTTGCTAATCGTTTCTGACACAAGTGGTTTATCCATAGGTTTTATGCCACTGTGATAGAAGAATACTTCACCTTTATAGTTTATCCTGAATTCAGCATTGCCCCCTATAACAAGTGTTCCGTTGTAATGCTGGTCAAGCGTGACATACCAGAATTTTCTTATCTTTTCTGAGCGTTGGTAACTGAGGTTTTCAGGTGGTACTCCTATCAAGGAAGGATATG
>JAUXEQ010000018.1 GCA_030620455.1 bacterium
ACTATATCTTATCGCTTCATAAATATTAATATGTTAGAATTTCGCTATAAATCAAATGCTTCTTGAATCGAAATATTTAGAATGAAAAGCAGGAATACGATCTACAAAAATGCATACACATAGATTTGGTTCTATACGAATCAAAGAATTTGTCTCTAGAATTTCAGTATAGACAAATTAAATATCCTGTTGAAACCTTTTGCTGTTCTCCTTTCCAAAATTTTTCTGTTAGTCAACAACCTAGTCCATAATTTTCGAATTCTGATCTGCCATTCTGTAAGCTTCGATGAGAACTTGTCCCAGAGATATATTAATTTTAACCTCTTTCTTAAGACAGTTTCCCACAATTGAAATATCGGATTGTTCCCAGGAAATCTTCTCTTGTGCGGCTTTTATGCCTTCTAAACCGTAATCAGTTTCTGCATTTTCATATTTATGCTAATACCCAATTATATTTATTAACTATTGAGGATTAATGTAAAGATTGCATTTAACGAATTAAGGATTTCCGTTTTCAAAATGTAATTTCTCTATATCGCTTGAATATTTGCACATATTTTATTTGCGTGTAAAAAGTATCAATCTTATTTTATTAATGAGAATCTTATAAAAATCACTAACTGCATCAAATTTTTTGGTTAGTTTACGAAAGAGAACTTATTTGTTGACATTTTATTTATCGTGATTATATAGCACAAACACTTCACGTCCTATAATTTATGATTAACCGAAAGAAAGTTCACAAAGAAAGCACAAAATTAGCAATGGTTACATGGGGTTGGCGTCTATTCGATTGGTCGATTATTGTTGCATTCATAATAATTCTACTTATAGGATTTGTTGCTCAAGGTTCCCAACCAAGCAATAGACTCATACAGCACAAACAATTCCGGTCGGAATCGAGAGGCGCAATCTCAATTCAAGTTGTAAATGGCTTGGGTGAATCACGCATATTAGCTAAAATTGTCAACAGATTGATGCAAGAAGGATTCGATGTTGTAGATGTGAAAAAAAAATCCCCTAATATTCATCCTTATACATTGCTTCTGGATAGAAAGGGTAATTGTGCAAAAACCGATACAATCGCTAAAGTATGCGGTCTTGACAGCGATCGCATTATAATTCAAAGAAACGAGCAAATTTTTGATGTGACACTTATTATTGGTAAAGATTATAAATTTTCTCTTCACAAGCTTTTAATTGAACGTTAAATTAACAAGGAGGTTTAGTGGATTCTGAACAATTAGCCTTCGAGTGTGGAAGAATTCTCCTCGAGAATCAAGCTATCGATATTAAAATATTTGATGTAAGAAAACTTACTATTATTGCCGATTTTTTTGTTATTGCATCTGCTAACAGTCAAATTCATATTAAAGCATTAACTGATAAAATTCAAGAATATCTGAAAGACAACGAAATAAAATCCTTCCATCTTGAAGGTATGAAAGCTCTTAAATGGATTTTAATCGATACATATTCTGTAATCATACACATTTTTTTACCCGAAACTCGAGAATATTACAATCTTGAGAGTTATTGGGGAGATTCTGAAATATATATCATGGAGGATTGATTTACATAAATGATTTCTATACGGAATCTACTAATCTAATATTACAAAATTCCTTTTCTTAGAGGACTGTTGGATTTATCTTTAGCAGTCTGGTAAATAATCCGTAAATAAAAGGCAGATCAAACCCGAATCTTGCAGAAAAAAATTAATTAACTCATCGCAATTTATTGCATAGTTATAGATATTATGAATATAATATTAGCACATAATGAAATTTCCAATTGGCTTTCAAATAGAATCCTTCAACTATATGGTCTCGATGATGAGCCTGAAGTTCTCGAACCGGAGAACCCCCAATTCGGAGATTTCACGACTAATGTAGCCTTTCAATTGGCGAAAAAAGTTCGTAAGGCTCCTCTTTCTATTGCCGAGGAAATCGTAAACTCAGATTTACCAGAATGTATTAAAGGCGCAGATGTCACAGCTGGATATATAAACTTCAGCCTTTCGAACGATGTAATTTCCTCGATAATAAGAAACTTACTCAGCAATCCGGATGACTGGAGAAAATTACACACCGAAAAAGCGAAGAAGATACAAGTAGAATTCGTTAGTGCGAACCCCACAGGTCCGCTAAACATAGTCTCAGCACGAGCTGCAGCAGTGGGTTCCACAATGGCAAATATACTCGAATCTGCCGGACATAACGTTACCACAGAGTTCCTGCTTAACGACACCGGCAATCAAATACACCTTCTGGATAATAGCTTTGAAGCAAGGATTGCCCAAATAAAAGGTAATGAAGCAACAATCCCAGAAAACGGTTATCATGGTGAATATATCAAAGATTATGCAGCAGAATATATAGAATCGGGAACACATGTTAAACCTGAAAAATGGATTCTAAACAAAATAACTTCGGAACAGAAACAGTCATTGGAAAAATTTAGAACTCATTTTGATGTCTGGTTCTCTGAGAAAAAGTTTCGGAGAAGCGGCAAGATTGAAAGTATAATCCAACGCCTTGAATCCCTGGGCACAACATACGAAAGAGACAAAGCAACATGGTTCGCGGCATCGAAATTTAATAGCAATATCAAGGATTTCGTATTGATAAAATCAGATGGTGAATGGGCTTATGGACTTGTTGATATAGCATACCACGCAAACAAGTTCGAGGAAAGAGGATTCGACAAAGTATATACAATACTTGGACCGGATCATTACGGACATAGAGATCGATTGGAAGCCTCCATGAAAGCGCTGGGGCACGAGGACAAACTCAAAATACTAATACTACAGCAAGTTAACATTATCGAGGGTTCCGAGAAAGTGAAAATGTCCAAACGTGCTGGCAAAATAATTACAATGGATGAATTAATTGACGATGTTGGTGTGGATGCTGCGAGATTCTTTTTTCTTGCGAGACGAATGGAAGCACATTTAGATTTTGATTTAAATTTAGCTCGAGATACATCCGATGTAAATCCCGTGTATTACGTTCAATATGCACATGCTCGAATAAGAAGTATCTTGAAATTTGCGGAAAACAAAGGCTTAAAAGTAGAAGAAAAAATTAACGACATTAAATTTGAGCTTGCCATAGAACCGGAAGAAATTTTATTAATTAGGAAAACAATTAAATTTCCGCTTGTAGTTAGAAACGCATCTATTATTTTAGGAGCGCACCTTATACCATTTTTCTTAATTGAATATTCTAAATTATTCCATAATTTTTATACAAAACATAGAGTTGTAGGAGAAAATAGAGAATTGAGTTTAACCCGGCTTGGGATTTCGGCTGCAGTAGCCGACACTATTAGGTGGGGATTGTGTTTATGCGGTATTTCCACACCCAACCAGATGTGAACGTATAATTGTCCGTCTGTTTCTGGGTCTTTTTAACCATTTACAACTTCGATTTATAACATGATTGAATGGTTTAATTTTGCATTAATTCCAACATTAAAATTATTGATGCTTATGCTAACTGCTGGTACAATTAGAATTTCACGATTACCTGAAGCATTAGGCTTTATAGCTTCATCGGTTAAGGGCAACGGATTCAAATATACTTGGATCGCAGTGGTATTTATGCTTACAGCACTGTTCTCTAATTTCATGATTATCGCAGCTCTTATACCATTGATTTTAATGATGAATCTTGACAATAAATCCAAAACCTACTTGTTAGGACTTACAATTTTGGCAGCGAATTGCGGTTCAATAATATTACCCTTAGGAAGTCCAAGTAATGTGCTTCTCGCTAATAAATATCAGCTTTCTATATGGACATTTTTCAACGCTATGTTAATTCCTTGGTGTGTTATGGCGCTTGTTACAGTTTTCATTACAGCTATATCACCAAACATTAAACCTGATGAAATTACTAAACCACAAAGAATCATTAGATTCGATTTAATATTAGGAGCGATATCGATTGCTATATGCACACTTGTGCTATGGTATATTCTATCCTGGTGGATAGGTTTTATAATCGTCCTTGTACTTGCGTTAATGGCTGGTAAACCAACACATATAATAAAACTAAGGGAATGGCTTATACCTGCTGGAGTTCTATCGATACTGACCATATTTTTATTACTCAAATCCTCGATAGATTTCAGAATATCAACGATCGATAGTTCTTTTTTCTCAGCAATTATAGCTAGCCAGATTATCGGCTCCTTGCCAACAACGATGCTATTCATGGGAAAATCTGAGTTTATAGGACTTGCCTGGGGTGTTAACATAGGTGCAATAGGATTCCCAATTGCATCCCTTGTTACTTTATTCGCTTTACGTTCTGCAAGGAAAAGCGGACAAATTGTAATTGAAAAGAATATTTTATATAGGATTTTTATAAGTTCTTTACTAATCGGAACCATAATCCTGACGTCAATAATCTATTTAACAATATGAGGTGAAAGAATGCCTAAAAAAAAGAAAACCGAGGAAAACAACATCGAGAAGCCAAACAACGCAACTGAACAGATCGCAGTAAAAACTGAAAATGTTGTCGAAGAAAAACCAAAGAAATCTAGTCGTCACAAAAGCACAAAATCTACAGAAGCAGAAGTCAAGGTTGCTGTGGCATCCGATGAAAGGAATAATGGGAAAGAAACAATAACACCAGAGTCTAGCAAGCAAAAAGAAAGCTCAGCAACCGGAACCGCCGACAAAGAGAAAACAGAAGCAATCGAAATTGAAAAAGCTTCATCCACATTTAACAAAGATACTAAACCAAGGGTAAAAAGGTATAAAAGTGATGATATCCGACCTTGGGAAAGAGATGAAAACAAAAATAGACTGTACCTGAGCGAATTTAAGCAAAAACCGATCAACGAACTTCTCGATATAGCTGAAAAACATAACATTGAAAATCCTCATTCTATGCGACGACAGGACGTTGTTTTCAAAATTTTAGGTATCGAAATCAAAACACAAAACGCTGAAGTTTTTGGTGAGGGTGTTTTGGAGGTTCTTCCAGATGGATATGGATTTCTTCGTCATCCGGATTACAACTATCTCCCCGGTCCCGACGATATCTACGTATCACCCTCACAGATTAAAAGATTCGACCTTAGAACCGGCGACATGGTAGGCGGAATTATTCGACCTCCAAAGGATAATGAACGTTTTTTTGCACTGCTTCGTGTTAATAGAGTCAATAGTGAAGACCCCGAATTCGCCAAACACAAAATTCTTTTCGACAATCTTACCCCGCTATATCCAGAAGAAAAATTCCTTTTAGAGTACGATTCCGAGGAAGCCACAACAAGAATTATGGATCTATTCACTCCTTTGGGCAAAGGACAACGAGCGCTTATAACTTCACCGCCAAAAGCTGGAAAGACTACAATTCTGCAACAAATCGCTAGATCATTAATTCACAATCACCCCGAAGTATTGATATTAATTCTCTTAATCGATGAACGTCCAGAAGAAGTTACGGATATGAAACGATTCGTAACAGCAGAATGTAAAGATTTAAAAAATAAACCATATTTTGAAATAATATCCTCAACCTTCGACGAATGTCCGGAAAGACATGCTCAGGTTGCTGAGGTTGTCCTCGAAAGAGCCAAACGTCAGATAGAACACAAAAAAGATGTTGTAATCTTACTCGACTCGATAACAAGGCTTGCTAGAGCTTACAACAACATTGCTCCTCACAGTGGCAGAATTCTCACTGGTGGAGTTGACGCCTCAGCTCTTTCTAAACCCAAACGATTCTTTGGTGCTGCAAGAAATATCGAGGAGGGTGGTTCTCTCTCAATTATTGCCACCGCGCTTATCGAAACAGGTTCAAAAATGGACGAAGTAATTTTTGAGGAGTTTAAGGGAACTGGCAACATGGAACTTGTCCTCGATCGAAGACTCGCAGATAGGCGAGTATTTCCTGCAATAGATATAAATCGCTCAGGAACAAGAAAAGAAGAACTGTTGCTGGTTAAGGACATTCTGATGAGAATCTGGTTATTGAGAAAATTGCTCTCGGATATGAATACTGTCGATGCAATGGAATTTTTATTAAATAAAGTTTTGGCTTCAAGGACAAATGCGGACTTTCTAGCATCGATGGCTGAATAGTTTTCCAACACTATAATTGAATTTTATGACGGTTTTACCAATACAGTTCAACGCATTCAACACCTGCATACCTAAAGTGCAGAAAATGAAATATTTTGCTTGCAAAATATGACACAATTAATATCATATCAAGATACTTAATTGCTATTATTAGCGGAACTGAACTCGCTTTAATTTGCTATAAAAGGCCATTTTGTATCAATCTAAAAGATATTTGTAAATTTAGCTGTACTGGAATATTATTGAAATAACTCAAGTATAGAACTTATTTGGTGACTAAAACTGGATAAGAGATTAAGGGGATAAATTGCAACGTAGGGAAGTTACAGTAGTAAATAAATTAGGACTTCATGCTCGACCAGCAGTTTTATTAGTTAAAATTGCATCACAATTCAAGTCGGATATTAAACTTGTCAAGGAAGATGTTGAAGTTAATGCAAAGAGCATAATGGGAGTTCTAATTCTTGCTGCCGAGCAGGACAGTAAACTTCTTATCATAACTGACGGACCTGATGAAATTGAAGCCATTGAATCTATAGTCAAACTTTTCAAAGATAGCTTCGGAGAAAATTAATTCCTTAATAACAAAAGCTAAATAATACAACTATTTAACTGATAAATACATTTGCCTTTGTAAAAATTTGTTATTCCATTAATATAATGAATGTTAGTTAATTTACTCGATTATAATATTTTGATTATTTAACTGTTGATAAGAGCAATCTGTTAAATGAGCATTGCAGATTTTTTAACATCTGGACGGATCGTCATCGCTCCTATTGTCCTTATTCTTTTCCTCGTTGGAGACAATAGACTTAGAATGTTAGGATTTATCCTCTTTTCCTTTGGAGCTATTTCCGATTTCATCGATGGCTATATCGCTAGACGAACAAGAATTTCTTCTTTCGGAAAACTATGGGATCCTATAGCGGATAAGTTCCTTGCTGGCATGGGACTCATAGCTTTGTCCTGCATATCGATCCTCCCTTGGTGGATTACAATCCTACTTATATTAAGAGACATCATAATTACAATTGTTAGACTTGTTATTATTCAGAAACGAGGAATAATCATCACGCCCATTCTTCCCGCAAAACTTAAAACTATGCTTGAATTAATAATGCTATGGTCTCTATTGGGTTGGGCTGCAATATTCGGTCTCTCAAAACCACCATGGCTCGAAATTGCAATTCTTATTGTGGGTTCTGTTGTAATAATGCTATCCTGGGGAACAGGAATTTACTATCTCGTTTCCATAATCCGTAAAAAACAAGCTAATTACAACCAATCATTTACTGATCAATAATAAAACTATAGGTTAAATTTATTAGCTATTCTGAATCATTATCATCAAAAATGGCTACTACAACTGCAAATGCCACATTTTCAATATGCGATATCGACACATCCAATGACTTTGGTCTTGTTAATCCTTCTGGAAGATTCAATACAGGCTTGCCATTTGATCGATGTGTAATGTTGTAACTTGCAGCAAACCCAAAGCCAAAAGCTTTGTATGCAGCCTCTTTTGCAGCCCAAAATCCCGCAAGATGAATTGCAGTATTTGATTTACTTTTAGCATAACTGATTTCATAATCACTGAAAAACCGATTAAGAAAATGATTATCGAACGTTTTCATTATTTTCTTAATGCGTACTATATCGACTATGTCAGAACCTAATGCAATTCGCATATTATTCATCAGCTTTTAATTTTAACATAATATCTCTAATCATTTCTGCAAATTCAGATGGCTTTGCTTTTTCATAATCCTTAGGATCGATAACTTCTCCTATTACTATTTTTACTTTTGCAGGTCGTATTAAACGTGATCCTCTTGGCAAAATTCGATCAGAATTCCATATTCTCATCGGTATCATTTTCGAACATGCTTTCCTTCCGCTTCGAAACGACGATGTGTAAAACTGACCTAGAGAACCATTTACAGACCTTGTTCCCTCAGGAAACATAACCATTACTGCACCGTTTTTCAGTTCCTCAGCAATATAGGAAAATTTTTTTATCTCGCCTCTCGATATACTTCTGCTTATCGATATCGCATCCAAAGCATTCATCCAAAGTCCCAGTATTGGAACATGAAATAGATCTTCCCGTGCTATAAATCTTGCATGCCTATCAATAAATCCATAAGTAATTATTATATCAAAATAACTTAGATGATTAGCAATATACAGGATATTTGAACGGTCTCTGGGTATATTTTCCTTACCGTAAATTTTAACTGACGAACAGGTTGCAAATATCATAAACTTCGATGCATATTTTACATATATTCTCAAGAGATAATCCTTTGCGTATCTTCCAAAAACTAATCCAAAAAGCCAGAGAAAAAGGAAAACTGGCATAGAAGATAACCAAATTAATATCATCGAGATAGCCTCAACAAATGAGAAAAGATAAATTGGAATCTTTAGAATGGAAAATTTCATAATTCATTATCTTCGAACTTATCCTCAAATTTTTGCATTGCATAAATCTCTGCATAAAATTTCTTGTTATCCAATAACTGTTGATGATTTCCAATTTCTTCAATACTTCCTTTATCGAGAACGACAATAAAATCAGCGTTTTGTATAGTGCTAATTCTATGCGAAATGAAAATCGTGGTCTTGTTTTTTCTGACCTTAAGCAATCTGTTGAAAATCAATTCCTCCGTCTCTGTATCAACCGCTGAAAGCGCATCGTCGAAAATTAGAATTGGCGAATCCAATAATAGAGCTCTCGCAATTGCCAGTCGCTGCTTTTGCCCACCAGAAAGCGTAACTCCACGTTCACCTACTAATGAATCATACCCTTCACTGAAATCCATAATATCTTTGTCGAGCTGAGCAATTTTTGCAGCTTCTATTGCCTCCCAATCGTTTGCATCAGGACGACCGAATTTTATATTCTCCATTATGGAAGCAGAAAATAAAAAACCATCCTGCGGAACAAGACCTATATTCCCTCGTAATGTCCCAAGATCATACTTTTTTACATCGATATCATCGATTAAAACCGTGTTATAGCCAGTATCTATCATTCTATTAATTGTAGAAACAATCGTTGTCTTTCCGCATCCGGTTCTTCCCGTTATTGCCACAAATGTTCCGGCATCGATCTTGAAACTTACATCATCCAAAACTATTGGCAGATCCTCTCCATATCGAAATGTCAGTCCTTTAAATTCAATCTTGCCTGTGATGAATTTCGGTTTATATGATTCATGAATGGTTCGGATTTTCGGTTCTGTATTCAAAATTTCCATAATTCTATCCAAAGAAGCTCTACCACGTGAATACAAGTTGATAACCCAGCCCATTGCAATCATAGGCCAAATTAGAAGACCCATATACATGTTGAATTGAACAAGCTCACCTACACTCATACCGCCTGTAATTACACTTTTACCTCCAAAAAGCAAAATCGCTACTAAAACAGCTCCCACAACAAATCCAATAGCAGGCTCGAAAAGACCCCAGACAATAATCATTTTAATATTCTTTTCAGCGTAGTCTTTACTGCTATGCTTAAATCTTTTGGTCTCAGATTTCTCTCTTGCATAAGTCTTAACGACTCTAATTCCACTGATAATTTCCCTTACATGAGCAGTAAGCTCTGCAAACGATTCCTGTACATCACGGAATAATTTATGTACAATTCTTCCTAAATAGCGAACAATAATAACCAGAGTCAAAAGCGGAAGGAATATATATAAAGTCAATTTTGCATTAAGAATCAGCATACTGGTAATAACCATCAGTTGAAGCACAATTGTATCGATAGCCGCTACAACTCCCATACCCATCATCATCCTAACCGCATCCATATCGTTTGTAGAAATGGCCATTAATTCACCGATCTTTGTTTTTGCAAACCATTCCGGCTCGAGGGTAAGAAGTTTCTTAAATAACGCCCTCCTCATTCTTAATTCAGCTCGTCTTGATATGCCAATTAATAGGTATCGCCATGAAAACCGCATCACAACTATTCCCAGCGTTATAAGCAATATTAATCCTGCAATTTTCAATAATCCGTGCTGAGTTACTGAACTCATATACAAACCGTCGATGATACTTCTTGTTAATTTGGGAATCAAGATTTGCAGATAATCTACAAATAATATCGCGGCTAAACCTATCAAAAACGGTAAGGTTTCACCTTTTAAATATACCTTTAATGTTTTATAAACTTTTAACATAAACAAAAAAAATAGGATTTTATAGTATTTTAGCAAACAGAATTGTATATCTCAAACCTAAACTAAGAATATATTAAGAAGTGAATAGATTAGCAAAAATTTTAGCAGCTCGAATTTCTGCACCCGATGGACCCAACTGCTCCTTAACTTTCAGGAGATTTCTCTGTGTTTCATTATAAAAATCACCGTGCTCAAGCAATTTGTCCATATGACCAGCAATTTTAAATCTATCGATCTTTTGAATAAATTCCGGTAAGATTTCCTTACCTGCGATAAGATTCGAAATGGCAAAGTATGGTGTTTTAATTAGTAAACTCCCTAAAAACCATGATAATGGATCTACACGATATATTACTACAGAAGGTAGGATCGACATCGATGCTTCCATTACTGCGCTTCCCGATGCAATCAATCCTGCTTCTGCATACGACATCGCTGAATAAGTCATACCTTCTATCGGAACAACGTAATCCGGGATTTTTTTTGCTTTATAATAATCTTTAACAGTTTCGGTAATCGGAATCACTGCACAAAGATCCTTGTACTTTAATCGCAATATACTCAAAACTTCCATCATAACAGTATAATGACGTTTAACCTCCTTAACTCTTGAGCCAGGCATCATAACAATAAATTTACCGTTTATACCTGTCATTTCTCTGAACTTCTCCTCACTCATATCTGGTTTAACATGATCGAAAAATGGATGCCCTACATAATCCACTTTCATTCCGAACTTTGCATAAAATTCTTTCTCGAATGGCAGAATGCAAACCATTCTGTCCACATATCGCTTCATCTTTCTCACTCGCCTAACACCCCAAGCCCAAACCTGAGGTGAAATATAATATCCCACAGATATTCCGGATTCTTTCAGTTTGCGAGCAAGTTTTAAATTGAATCCCGGGTAATCGACAAGAATAGCTCCGATCGGTTTACGCTTCTTTATTTCTCTCACAATCTTATCGAAAGCGGAATTGATCTTTCTATAGTTGAGCACCACATCTAAAAAACCCATAACAGCAATTTCAGAAATGTCTATTAATGTATCTACCCCAGCATTTCGCATCGAAGTACCACCTATACCCCAAAATTCCGCATCGGACAGAATGCCAGATAGTGCTTCTATCAAATATGCCGCTTGAAGGTCACCCGATTTCTCCCCAGCTACAATCAGAATATTCACCAAATTACCTCCGTCTCCCAGCCACCACGTACATAAATCGTATCCTTGAAAATTTCGAATTTCTCCGATCTTTCGAACGGATCAATGTTTCCCGATGAGGGATAACCATTATTATCCTCGTCGCAAAATCTGAACAGTAAATAACGACCCTCTGGAATAAATGCCCAGTACAAGTTCTCTCTATCTGACAGATTATAAGTCTCGATTTTATCTACGGATTTAGCGAGCATGATTTCGCTTTCGCAAAATTTAGGTGTCCTGACCCATAGTTGCCCCAGTGTTCGATTCGGATATGTAACTGTTAAGGATTCAATTTTACAGTTCTCAAATTCGTCGCACAGTGAATCTAAAACTAAAGTTTCTACATCACTCACAGGAA
>JAUXEQ010000297.1 GCA_030620455.1 bacterium
AAGATATGGAGTATAGCATTCTCCAATCGGTACTCTCCAGTGGAATACTGTGTCTACAGAATTATCTTCATATTTTCTTAAAATCATAAGTCCTGCAGCAGAAGTATTTCCTTGACCATATCCCACAACAATTTCGGGGAAATCGTCCTCATCAACATCGCCAATAACAGGTGCATAAGGATAGCCACTAAATGGAATTTCCACTTCAGTAACCGGCGCACAGAAAGATAGGCTAAATAGAAGTAAAAACGCTAAGACCACTTTATTCATCATGCCCTCCAGTTTTTAAATTTTAACTGCTCTTTTTAAATTAACATATTATTCCATTCATAAATATATTCCTTTTAAATCATATTGCAACAAATTGTGTAATATTTTCTACTTCGTAAATTTTTCGTCATAAATTATAATTTTAGTTCCAAAGCAAAAAGGGGATATTTTAACCGATCCCCCATAAACACTTTTTAAATTTCACATAAATACATCTTCAGTATTATTCGGAGACAATAACTTAAACAATAGTCGTTTACCTTGCAATAGTAACCGTGCCTTCACACATCACTTCACCTTCCACTTTTATGACGTATAAATAAACGCCTTGCGGAAGCAGGTTGCCGTTTTTGTCAGTTCCGTACCATCGTGCTAAATTTGATACACCTTGTTTTGCGGGAATATGCAGTTCTCTGACTTTCTTGTCGCTAACATTATAGATGTAAATATCTCCAGCCTTAAGCTCGAAATCTGGATAGAAGAACTGCACGTAATCGTTTACACCGTCCCCATTCGGCGTAAAAGGATTAGGAAATCGCTCGCATTCGTGAAGCGTAGCTGTGAAAAACGAAAATTCGTGCACGGCACAATTCGCGCCACAGTAATCGCGATCGTCCGTTTTATCGCATACTGTAACTACCACACTTATAGTATCCGATTGTGCATACTGATAATCGAAAATCACAGGCTCAAATCGCAGAAGCAGTTTTTCGTCGTCCTGAGACCAATTAAGTCGACTTATGTCCATTTCTGTTCCATTCACAGTAAAAGTTATGCTCGTGCTATCGATTCCGGAGTAACCGTCCTCAAGTTCCACAATTATTTCATTAAGCACATTATAAATCGGCACTGTATCCTGCGGCACTATCATTTCACCCGATGGTGCCTCAAAATCTGTCCAAAATCCCCAGCTTATCGGTTCCGTGAGTTCGCTACCGTGCACATCGTCTGCTTTCGAGAGACGGACCTCATACCACGTGGAGTCCTGCCAGTATCCTGCTCCCGGTGTGAAAATAAGCGTATCGATAAACGTCGTATCGTTCGCACCTACGATCATTTCACCTGCGATAATACTCACCCTTGCATCTGTCCCCAAGATTATGTCGCCGTTGATTTCTAATTCGATTTTTGCATTATCCATGTCGTATCTATGGTAAAGGAGCATTTTAAGTACACCTTCTGTGCATGCACTATATATTCCCGAATCGGGATAAACTTGTTTCGCAATAGTTCTCGACCGAACCGAGAAGTGGAAGCACGTGTCCAGCACATTCGGATCGCAGTAATCTATCGACGGGTCATCCTCTATGCCCTCAAAGCATATTTCAACAGGTCCGATGAGAATTATGTCCGATAAATCCACTGTCACAACGCCATCCAGATAAGTTACCGGTAAATCCATCGTATCTGCCAGCGATGTAACATGTACTTTCATATTATTTAGACTCGACCATTTAACGCCAGCTATCGAGTCTATTAAAGTTGCAGTAAATTCACCCGGTTTTTCATTGAGATTGGAATTCTCGCAGGGGAATTGATCAAAAAATATCGGCGCCTGAATGTCCACAACCACCGAACACGGTTCACCCTGTGTAGTACAACCCACAGATGTAGTCACATTATTGAGCCAGTAACTTATAACATCGCCATTCTTAAACGGTTCGTCGGGAATATAAGTCAGATTATCGTCGTTGTGGAAGAAGTTCAAACTGTCGATTTTAACTAATTCACCATTTATTGTAAGTTCAATATCTTTGTAATAAATTGGATAGTATTCGCTTGTTACATAGAACAAAACCATTTGCTCTAATGCTTCAGAACATGTCATAACTCCACCACAAGGGAGAGGTCGAATATTCTCAACAATCGGGAAATCGGCACAAATTGGCAATTCTACGACGAAATCATAACTTGTGGGAGCTATGCTTTCTGTATCGCTGCTCCATGCATGTATTCTGAATATTATATCCTCTTCGGGACAATCTCCCTTTACGTTATAAACCCATGATACAAATATGCTATCTCTCGATAACAGATTACCGAGATAAATTAACTCAACTCCCGAGATTAAATCGACACATTCACCGCCTTGGATAACTTCAATTCTAACTCTCGATTCTGGAGCCGGAACTATGGAATTTGTATTAACGATTTTGGCATTCAAATACAGTGGAGAGAACTGCTCACAGCCTATGCACTCGATCGAATCTTTCATCAATACGCCAAGTCCACACGGCATAATTAGCTGACATCGGAATATATTTTCGTCTTTCC
>JAUXEQ010000100.1 GCA_030620455.1 bacterium
TGAAAGAACTGCTCTAACATAATCGACGAAATACGGCGCTTTCCAGGAGATACCACGTACTCTTGATGGGAATTCATACAATATAGTCTTAAGGGAATCGATATTATCGATAGGACATTCCTCATCCATTATGTTGCTTTTGTTCATAATAGAAAGAATTAAGTTACGTCTTCGTAAAGCTCTCTCCGGATTAGCGGAATAGTACGATGGCGCTCTCAACACACCCACGAGCAAAGCTGACTCCTCTGGACCCAGATCGCATGCATCCTTACCGAAATATGTTTGCGATGCTGCTTGAACACCGTACGCTCCCTTGCCCATGAAGTTCTGATTTACATACAATTCCAGAATTTCCTCTTTGGAGTATTTATGCTCGAGCCTAATAGCTGTCAGCGCTTCACGAATTTTTCGAGTAAGTATCTGCTGCCGAGTTAGGAAAAGTTCTCTTGCCAACTGCTGAGTTATTGTGCTTCCACCCTGAGTTATTTTTCCGGCTTTAATATTTGCTAATAATGCAGCAAAGATTCGCTCAACGTCCAATCCCCAATGGGAGAAAAAACCTTTATCCTCGGTGTCCATCAACGCCTTAATGAAATATGGAGAAACCTCCTCCAAAGAAACCCAAATCCGCTTCTGCCCAGCGAATTCAGCGAGCATAACACCGTCACAGGAATATATTCTGCTTACAACCGGTGGACGATAGTCCTCGAGAAGGGATGGATCGGGAAGAGTCGGTGCATAGAGAATATATACGATCGTAAGGATTAATGCGGGAAAAACCACGCCCACAAAGAAACCCCACCATACCGTTAACAAGGCGTTTCTTATTTTAAATGGACTACTTACTTTCCTTTTTATTTCATAATAATATCTTCTCATGTTCACACAATAAAACTATTTGCTAAAACCAAATTTAGCAATCATTTTTAAGAATAAGTATTCTTATGGAGGTATATGAGAGCAACTTTCAAAATATTAGAGGAATTAATCGATTTCCCGTTTGCTCCAGACGAACTGGCAGAAAGATTCACGATGACTGGTAGTGAAGTTGAGAAATTAATCGACCCGTCGAAGTGGATCGATGGTGTCGTAGCTGCGAAAATTATAGAAGTCGCCCGGGATACGCCAAAGCATGGGCTTAACAAATGCACTGTCACAGATGGCAAAGCTATATTTTCTACATTAAGCGGTGCTCCGGATATCGAGGTTGGTCTTATTGCACCTTTCGCGAAGCCAGGATCTAAAATTTTTGGTGATATTGAGATTGGCATCGAGGAAATAAACGGCGACAAAAGCGAGGGTATGTTGTGCTCCGGTGTGGAGGTCGGTTTGGGTACGCCAAAGGATTCGCTGTTGCATTTGCCCGATAATACAGTCCTTGGTGCCGATATTAGTCAAATTTTAGGATATAATGACGAAAGCATTTTCGAATTTGAAATAACCCCCAATCGTCCAGATTGCTATGGTTTATGGGGTTTAGCTCGGGAGATTGCAGCAATAACAGGCAAACCGTGGGAACCGATAATTCTTCATCCTGAGAACTGCATTAACAATACTGGTGGTGTAACTGTTGCACTCGATACACCCAACTGTCCTCGATACGTTGGCAGGCTTATCGAAGGAATAAGAGTTAAGCGTTCGCCTTTGTGGCTAATGTCTCGGCTTTCACTGTTAGGGATGCGTCCTATTAACAATATCGTCGATTTAACTAATTATGTTATGCTCCTCACAGGGCAGCCTATCCATGCATTCGATGCCGATAAGTTAGGCAAAACAATTATTGTTCGGCAAGCTCGTGAAAATGAATCTATAATTACTCTCGATGAGGAGGAACGAAAATTATCTTCCGAAATAATGATGATTGCTACACCAGAGCAGTCTGTGGCTATTGCGGGTGTGATGGGTGGTATTAATACCGAGGTGGACAATGATACGAGGAATATTCTGGTCGAGGTTGCATATTTTTCTCCGTCAAGCGTTAGACGAGCGAAGAAAATTGTCGAGCTAAATACTGAATCCTCGGTGAGATTCGAACGAGGAGTCGATCCTCAGGTTCCACCAATTGTTGCGGATATTGTCGCATATTATGCTGAACAGCTCGCAGATGCGCAAACGATCCATACCTCGGTGGATGAATATCCTCATCCAGTCGAACCAGATCTCATAACTTTAACATCGGACAAAGTTAAACGACTGCTTGGGATAAATATCCCCACCGATGACACACGACGAATACTTGTGTGCCTTGGCTTCGATATTGTTTCACAGAATGCAGGTGGAGTAACTTATGAAGTGCCACCTTTCAGACCGGATGTTACTTGCGAGGCTGATCTTGTTGAGGAAGTCGGTCGAATTTATGGTCTCGACCTTATCGAGCCACTATTGAGAGCGCAAGGACCTATACCACCCAATATTCCCGACGAAATTAAATTTGATCATTTCCTTCAGAGCTACATTGCCGGTTTAGGCTTTCGGTATGCGTTCTGCGATCCGTTGGGGAATCGGTCGTTGCTGGGAATTTTCGCTGAAAAACCGCTCGTAGAGCTTAGCAATCCAATTTCTAAGGACCTTGCGGTTATGCGACCCAATCCACTGCCTACGTTAATTGCAGCCGTTGCTCGAAATCTCAACAGAGGATTCCGATCCGTTAGAATGTTCGAAATCGACTTCGGATATTATGTCGAAAACGAATATATCGAAAAGAAGTTTGTAACTCTTGTGTGTGGCGGCATGCGAAACCCAATAGGATGGAATTCGACAGATGAACTAGTAGACCTTTACGACATAAAAGGCGTTGTAGAAACAATTGGGAAAGAGCTCGACGTTAATTTTGAGATGGATATGATAGAACTTCCATACGCAAAACCGAGAACAGCTTTATCTGTGAAAATAGCGAACGAAAAAATAGGCTACACAGGAACACTAAATAATAAGCTTTGGTCGCAATACGAATTGAAAAAGGATGTGCACTTTGCGGTTTTGAATTTTGAAAAATTATTGCCATATTATCTAAAAAGCCGCAAATATAAAAAATTCTCTCGTTTCCCGGCAATTCGAAGGGACGTAGCTCTTATCATCGACGAACACATTATCGCAAACGATATTATAAAAGAAGCGAAATTAATCGCACCCGATGCAGAAGAAATAGGAATTTTCGATATGTATCGAGGAGATCAAATCCCTCAGGATAAAAAATCATTAGGAATTTATTTCACATTCAGAGCTTTGGATAGAACATTAACCGATGAGGAGGTCAATCAAAAATTCGAAGGCATTTTAAGAAGTCTCTGCAACCGATTTAATGCGACTATAAGAAAATAATAATCACCGACAATCGGACTGGACGATCTGCAAATATCCAACTTTTGGAGCACGAATATTATTTTTTTCGAAATTTAAACTGGATTATGCAGGTGAATTGGTTAAACTAATAACAAGTTAATAACCAACGGATTTATATATCTAAAAATATGGGAGTATTGATCGAGTTTGCATTTTTCTGAGGGAACTATTTAAAATGCGGGTGCTTCAAATTTCACCAACTCTTGTAGGCGAGGGAATGCTTACCGGACAACCGTGTATTCTAATTCGCCTTGCAGGTTGCAACCTCCACTGCACCTGGTGCGACACTCCAGAAGCTCATCGAGGTGGTTCTGAAGTTCCCTTTGCCGACATTGTTGATAGAGGTATTCTGGCAAAATCGGAATGGATATTGCTCACCGGTGGTGAACCGCTACTTCAAAAAAGCACGAATAAGTTAGTTAAAAAATGGATCGAGGGTGGAAAGAAAGTCCTCATAGAAACCAACGGTTCGGTTCCTATCGAAAAATTTCTCCTCGACGGTGTCAGAATATCCATGGACGTAAAAACACCCTCGAGTGGCGAAGTAAATAGCCATCACAAAGAAAATCTCGATCTACTGCGACCGATAGATGCAATAACATTTATTATCGGCGACAAAAAGGATTACAATTGGGCTAAGAGATTCATCAAAAAACATAATATGGATGCAGTAATATACTTTCAGCCATGCTGGGGCAGAACCTCCGCTCGAAGGCTCGCAGAATGGATCATTTCAGACGGCTTAAATGCTCGTCTCAGTTTCCAACTTCACAAAGTATTAAAAATTCCATAAGGAGAAGATATGCCGGACGCATTGTTCTGGAAAAAATACAACACAGCAGCACAAACCAACAATTCCTGGCTTGTCGTCGGCTTAGACCCAGTACCGGAAAAGCTACCGGATAATCTTAGGGGGTCCCCAGATGGAGTGCTAAAATTCTCTCGAGAAATAATTGCTGCAACAAAGGACCTGGTCTGCGCCTATAAACCTAATCTCGCGTTTTTCCTCGCCTTAGGTAACGACGGTGTAAATATACTTAAGAAAGTTATAGATTCAATCCCCGAGGAAATACCGGTGCTTTTGGACGCAAAATTCGGCGATGTTCCTCACACAGCGGAACGGTATGCTAATTTTACCTCAAAGATTGTCGGTGCTGATGCTGTCACGCTGAACCCGTATATTGGGAGCGATTCTTTTTTCCCGTTTGTGGAGGCTGGATTGGGAATTTTTGCAATATGTATGACAAGCAATAAAGGCTTCAGCGACATTCAAACGTTAGACTGCGAAAACTGCGATGACCTTTACAAATGTATTGCGGAGAAAGTATCGTTATGGGGAGATAAATGGGGAGTTCGGATAGGACTTGTAGTTGGCGCAACACATCCAAGCAATTATCTGAGTGCGCGAAGGAGAGCACCGAGAGCGCCGTTCCTCGTTCCGGGCATTGGCGCGCAAGGCGGTTATCTTGAAACCTGTATTAAATACGGTCGAACAAAAGATGCATTTCCACCACTTATATCTTCATCGCGGTCTATTTTGTATGCATCGTCTGGATCTGATTTTGCGGATGCTGCAAGAAAAGCTGCTATCGAGTTAAGAGACAATATTAGAAGAACTATAACTGATGTATCACAATAAATATAATATATTAGCAAGTAATAGAGGTACAATGAATACTAAAGAACTGTTGAATATTTTGGAGAAAACCGGAGCCATTTTGGATGGTCATTTCTTGCTATCATCCGGTTTGCACAGCAATATATACATCCAATGTGCAAAATTACTTCAACATCCGAAAGATGCGGAAAAAGTGGGTCGGGCTCTCGCCGAGAAATTCATGTCATCGGGACTACAGCAACCAGATGTGGTTGTGTCTCCGGCATTGGGTGGAATAATTATTGGGCATGAGGTAGCAAGAGCTATTAAAAAACCGCATATTTTCGTTGAAAAAATCGACGGAAAACCAGCACTTAGACGTGGGTTTACCATCGAACCGGGAATGAAATTTGTTGTCGTCGAGGACGTGGCTACTACCGGTAAATCTATCATGGAGGTCGTTTCGCTTCTGAGAGATTTGGGCGGAATTCCAGTGGCTATATTGACTATTATAGATAGATCCGATAATAAAGAGCTTCCGTTTGGGGATATCCCATTTATTTCTTTGTTGAAGCTAACGATAAAAACTTACGAGCCAAACAATTGTCCACTTTGCAAGAGTGGAAGCCCAGTTGTTAAGCCTGGGAGTAGAGTTATTAAAGCTTGAGATTATAATTACAGATTCACCGACTTCTTTTCAATCGTACTAATTTACCCCAGAAAATACAAAAATAATCCTATTTTTTCTCACAGTCGATATCACTGCTTACTTTGGCTTTTGGATGTTCGTCAATAAATTTGCAAACTTGTAATGAGGATTTAGTATTGAGATCGTTTCCTTTAATTTTCAGTTGATGTATCGGCAAGTTCCAGATAGGTGTTAGGTTCAAA
>JAUXEQ010000278.1 GCA_030620455.1 bacterium
ATTTCGAATTGCACATTAAATACTGTCTTCAGGTTTTTTTGCCAAAACACCAATCGATAAAGTTGTATAACAGAATATTCTTTTTCGTCTTAATTTTTCCCGTAATGCACGTCTTATTTTCCATAAAACAGGCACTTTAAAAGGATATAAAGGTAGTCTTATACCTATTTTCCATATTACCTCTCTTAAAGTTCTGTAAAACAGAGATGGATACATCCAGTCACCATAATATCCTATAGGTTCGAATCCAAATTTTTTGAGATATTTTTCTAACTGCCCCAGCGAAAATTCGGTCTCCCAGCCGGCAAACCATTTGTTTAGGGCTATTAGAATATGCTTTATCACTGTGTAAATGTGCCATCTTTGAGGAACATCGATAATTGCAATACCCCCGGGTTTCAACACTCGCAGGTTCTCTTTCACAATTCCTGATGGGTCTCGAAAATGCTCCAGAAGCCCTTGATGGAATACCATATCGAAAGTGTTATCCGCAAAAGGTAGTTCAAAAGCATCACCTTGAACTGGAATAACTTGAGCTTCGTTCTGATCATTGAGAGCTTTAACAATATTCATTGCAGCATCAGCATAATCGAGAACGATTACTTTTGCGCCGTCCTCTGCAAATGTAAAACTGTCCCTTCCAGTACCAGCACCTACCTCGAGAATCCATTTCCCTTTCAGATCGGGCATGATTTCTTTTAATGCCACAGGTGTTCGTCCGGAGTTATCATAAATTTGATCCGGGTTTTTCTTTTCGGTCCAGAAATTTTCCCAGTGTTTTCTATCGCTGCTTCGGGGCATTGTGACTAACCTCTGCTGTTATGTTTTATTCGACAATAATACCGATTAATAAATCTATGTGAATTTGAAACAAAATATTGTAATTCTTTGGAATGTAAATACAAAATAACTTATCTAAAATCGAAATATTTATTGGTAAAAATTATCTGAATAAATCTAGTTTGATTTATAATGAAAAAAAGGAGCGAATTTAAAATTAAAACTTGACAATCGGTGTAATCCAATTATTGTGTATAAAAATTATGAGAGGAGTATTTTGATGATGTTAGAATTCAGGCTAAATACTGATTATTATCTAAGCGAGGGGGTGATCTTCGCTTAGCGAGGATAGAATTTTGTAAAAAAAACGAGCGAGTGCACCCCTTTATGGAGGCACTCGTTTTTTTTTCCTCTTCGCATAGAAAGAAAGGTTCTTTTTAATTCTTATATAAAAAGTAGTAACAAACAAACGTTTATAAAGAAATTGATTTATAATCTTAAAAGTTGCGAAATATCTATGGAACTGGAGGTACATCATGAAAGAAAATAATAATTATGCAGTGATATGCCATGAAGTAACGAAAAAATTTCGCTCTGATACTTTCAAGGGTGTCCGAAACATTTTTAAAAGACCAGTGTACTTTGCTGCTGTTAATGAGGTTTCCTTTGAGGTTAAATACGGGGAAATTTTCGGAATTATAGGACCGAATGGCAGTGGAAAAAGCACAATAATAAGGATGTTAGCAACGCTCCTTCTCCCTGATCATGGGTATCTTAAAGTTTTCGGCATGGATGTTACAAAAAATACTTATGAAGTTCGATCGCTAATTAATCGTGTATCTGTCGATGCGTCGTTTTTCAAGAAATTGTCTGTGAAGGAAAATTTGGCTTATGCTGCAAGGATTTATGGTGTACCTGTTTCGAAAGCTTTCGACAAAGCTAAAGTAATGCTTAAGAATTTTGGTCTCGATCCGAAAAAGATGTATAGTCCTGTCGAGGACCTTTCGCGAGGACAACAGCAAATGGTTTCTATTGCCAGAAGTTTCTTGTCGAGCCCGAACCTACTCCTTTTGGATGAGCCTACTACTGGACTCGACCCAAAAAGCAAAAAAATGGTGCAGGAATTCATATTATCCGTTAAAAATGATCACAACACAAGCATAATTCTCACATCGCACGATATGATTGAGATCGAGAAATTATGTGAACGAACTGCATTCTTAAAAGACGGTAAAATCTGGGCGTGTGGCACCTCGAATGAACTTAAGAAAAAAACAGGGAAGGATAACCTCGAGGATGTATTCCTTGAAGTTACCGGTGAGGAGTTTCCTGAAGATGAAGAGGAATAGTAAAAACTCATTACTAAAAAGTATAAACAAAAAAACTGCCTCTTTCTTCAGAATAATTGCAGAGGAAGCACCGAAGACATTCGCTTTTATAGAGAGAAATATTAACCTTTCGAAGAGGTATCTTGGCTGGGAACTTGTGTTTTTAAGTTACACTGTGGTAAATTCCTTGACAATTGCATTTATTGGCATTACTCAGGGCAAGGAAATGGTTCTCTATCTTGTTGTTGGAGCGGTATTGTGGGGTTTTTTGAGCGTGTTGTTCCACGAAGTGGCTCAGGCTGTATCTTATGAACGTTGGGAGGATACGATCGAGTTTACATTTGCAGCACCACTGAGAAGAGTTACCTATTTGTTTGGCAACGGACTTTTTGCGGCGTTGTATGGCTTAGTTAGAAGTCTTATTTTGATGGGAATTGTTGTATTAATTTTCAAGCTCGATATTTCACATGCCAATATCTTTGGAGCTGTGGTTATTTTATTCGTTTCGAGTGTTAGCTTCATAGGGCTTGGTCTAATTGCAGCCATTCTTCCACTCATAAGTCTTGAGAGAGGCTCTCAGGCAACGCACATATTTCAAGCGTTGTTGCTTTTGGTTAGCGGAGTGTATTACGAGATATCGGTTTTACCAAAATGGTTGCAGCCTTTTTCGAAAATATCCCCAGCTACGTATACGCTGAGAGCTATGAGGTCTGCTTTGCTCGAGGGTGCATCGATGCGTGACCTCGTTCCGACC
>JAUXEQ010000233.1 GCA_030620455.1 bacterium
CTTAATAGATGTTATCAAAACAATAGTCAGATAGATTAATAATCCAATTATTCCGAGCTCTACCCAAATTTCAAGAGTTAGATTGTGAGGGTGAATATATCCATTTTTAACAAATATTTCTCTGAGAAGCACATAATAGTTTCCTGAACCTAATCCAAATATTGGGTCCTTTTTTATCTGTTCCCATGCCATTCTATAAAGATGTATCCTAATCATAACAGATAGCTCAAGAGATTTAAAAGCGAACTCAATACGTTGGATCATTAAAAAAGCTATGCCTGTTCTGACGAAATAACCTGCAGCCACTATAAATATTGCAGAAATTCCGACTTTTTTCCAAATTGAAACTTTCCAAAACATTAAATATACTAAAAGCCCTATTGCCAAACCTATTAATGACCCTCTGGTTCCTGTTTTTAATAGAAAAAACAGGCATCCGAAGAAAATAGCCAATGCTATAATTTTGCTTAAATATTGCTTATATCGATTAAAAAGCCATACAGAAAATATTGCACCTATTGCAAGACTTCTTCCGTATGAAATGGGTGGACCTTCAACTAAATTAAATCGCTCCATAAATCCCATTGACATACTTTTAAATTTTATAGCAGAAATAATTAACATAACGGCTACAATAATTAGATAAGCTCTTATTAGTTTATTGGTTTGTTCTTTTGTTCTAATGCACATTGTCAATGAAATCATTGGTATAATACACAATAATATCCCATGGAAATACCACTTTATAGAATAAGGTGAGGGAGATGTAGTCTTAAAATAATAGATTAAATAGAATGCAAAGAAAATCAATGTTAGCCATAAACCGGAGTTGAATTTAAAATTTATTATTTCTGGTTTTTTAATCAAAAACATTATTACCGAGAGCGCGAGGAAAAGCATAAGCAGAGCCCATGGTGACATGTTCATTTTTATTCCGACAGCCATATGCACAGATCGCACAAAGAAAACACCGCAAAACGGCATGACCAAACCCAGATATGGATTTTTAATCAGTGCAAACGTTGCAAGGATAACAGCAACAATCCCAAGCGGTATTGCCCAGTGTTTAAGCATTGGAAGAATTAGTAGAACGGAAATTAAAAACAATAAACTCACATATTTTAGTTTATTTTGTACAGTATCCATTGAAATAAAAATTTGCTTAATTAATTGTTCTATTTATTGTACACTGAAAGATATTTCGGAAGTTCTTTTTCCCAAATGTATTTGTTATTGAATTCTTCTGCTGTTCTTGCAGATATTTCTGCCAATTTATCTGGTGAAATTTCTAGTATTTTTTGGATTTGCTCCATCTCTGAACCATAATCGACTAAGAAACCTGTTTTCCCGTTTTCTATAAACATCGACATTCCTTTACAATTGTGAACGATTGGTATGGCTCCATAAATGGCGTATTCAAAGAGTTTTGTATGTGTTGTATGCTCTGCATAATCTAATGTTTTTCTAAAAAAAATCCCAAATCTTGAGTTCTGCAAAAGAAGAACTAATTGATCAAGTGTCCGCCAATCGTTGGTAATTGTGGCTTTATATAGTTTAAGTGCTTTAAGGCAATCCCGAACAATGGTTGGAATATCTTCTATAATTAACCCGTGAAGATGAAGACGATAACCTGTTTTAGATTTGGAAATTATTTTCGAAATTTCCACTAGTTCTAGGAGACCTCGTTCTGCTGAGATCCCACCTAAATTCAGTATTGTTTTTTCTCTTTCCAACCATGGTTTTATTTGCTGAGTTCTTTTGTAAGGAAAATTCCTCACTAATCTCACTTTTCTATGCCACCTTTTGAAATGTTGAATTCGACTTTCGCCACAAACTATTACAGCATTACAAAAGAGAGTGTTAAACCATTCATAAATTACTACTAATCGATGAACTAATGGTTTGAAAAATAGTGGAATCCAAGGTTTATTCGGAATAAACAATTCCAAAGGTTCATGACAATCATAAATAATTCTAGCTCTTGGCTTAAAAATTCTAATGAATAAACTGAACCACAAAACTTCTGACACAGAAAGCTGATATGCATCTACCTTTAGAGAAAGGCTCAGAAAGAGAAGTCTTATTGTGTTTATAAATCTTAAGTATCTATTTTTGGGCTTTTTAATACTAATCCATGAAATATTTCCCTCGGTACGATTTATTTTTTTTGAATGCATTGATATAAGTTTGATCTTATATCCTTCTTTTTCGAGAGACAATGCTTGTTTCCAATATAGTCTCATATCTTTTGGATCGTGATATGATGTTATAATGCAAATTGTCAATTTCAACCTCTAACTTGTTAATTAAGGAATATAAAGTAATGGTTTAACTTCGTTTCTAATTTTTACAAAATAGATTCCAGCTGAGATATTCTTTGCACAAAACGTGTAGTTTCCCTCCGAAGCGTGAGCTGCATGAATTAAGTGTCCCTCTAAGTCGTAGATTAAAATTTCTGATGGTTCGGATACTTCAATTTGTGTGGCATAGTTAAATGGATTGGGATAAATAATCATTGGATTTTGAGAGTTAGTTTCTCTTTTAGTCTGTTTTATCGAGTTATGTTCTATGAAGAAGCTATAAATCGAATCGTTTTCTACAGTTACTACACTGTCGTCTATTGTATCTGGTCGAATGACATTTCCCTGAATATTCCCGTTCTCGAAAAGCTCGAACTGAATAAAGTGATGAAACGATCCAATATAAGGAGTTGGACAAAGCCATGGTACTAATCTTGCTCCTGCTCCTGCAGTTATTATATAAGTTACGTCGCCATATTGTTCATTATTGGGTTTAAATCTCGCAAAAAAGTGGATATGACCGAGCAGACATAGAGAAACATCGTAGTCTCGAAGCAAATCGGTGAATCGTTCGGTGTTGCTTTCTCTTTTGTTTGGACAATATCCATAACTTCCTAAAACTCCCAAAGTTATATACAGTTCCAAGTATGGTGGAGTATGAGCCGCTACAATTTTATAGCCTTCCCATTCATCGAGAAGGTTCTCGAGCCAATCCAACTGGGAGGATGTAAATTTGTAGTAAACATTTTCTCCTGCGGAGACTGGTCCGGGTGCAGGATAGCAATTTGTTAAACATATAAAACGGTATTTCCCTATATCAAAATAAAAATCAGGTGGACCGAAAATATCGATAAATCTGTCCCAACCATCTTCATCATTTATTTCGTGATTGCCCATAAGTGTTATCCATGGAACAGGTAGCGAATCTATTATGGCAAGATAACTTGCATATCCAGCAGAATCACCGCCAGCGGCTTGATCGCCAATGGAAATCGCCAAATCAAGGCTTTCGGAAATAGACGCGATTTGATCGACGATAC
>JAUXEQ010000062.1 GCA_030620455.1 bacterium
TAAATCATCAGCATTAACAGTAATAAATTTAGGTTTCTTCGGTCCTAAACTCTCTGGGAGTTTTAACTCCCATAAAAGATAGCATGTCCAAGAAACTGGAGGTGGATGATCAAGGAATTTAACGGTAGAGATTTTGGGAAGCAAATCCTCTCGTGAAGGGCATTTGGGGTCGTTTAATGGAAAAATCTTAGATAATTCTTCATATGTTATATCGCCATAGCGTCGCTCAATACATATACTGCGCGAAACATCATCTTGAGGATTGTAAGTAAAAAATGAAAGTTTATAACCTTCTGGAACACCACCATCCCGAATGAATTCTTCTATTCTTTTTTGCTCAACTGCTCGTGTATATGGCAAAATCAAAATGACATCGTGGTTATCAATTTCAATTTCACTGTCTTGTCCAGGCCAATTTGACAATTTCTGACAATATTTGCGCACAAGCTCTTTTAATTTTATTAGTGCTATTTTATCATCTTTTGTCAAGCTTCTTTTTAGGTCTGCAATCAATGCATATTGTGTTCCTGTGGAATATATCGCAATATCAGGGGTGCATTCCTCTCCATCAGAAGGTAACAACTTTTTACCATAACTATAGGCAATGCCTTTAATATTATGATGTATGATTGCAACAAATGTAACAGCTCCCCAAATAGTTTGCTGGTAGTTGTCAACATCAATTGCAATTTGATTAAGTTTGTCCTCCATATACATCCTCAGAGTATTCACTAACCTCGGCAGAACCAATTACCTCTATTGCCGTTTCGCAGATAAGCTTGATTGAATCGGGAGTTGTCCGTGTTTGGGGCACAATGAATAGTCGGTCTTGCCCAAATGAGTATATGTCAAGACTGGAACCATCTTTATAATTTAATACTGAAATAGATAGATATGGATTTCCATGAATCACACTGTAGCCAATATCTGGTAATTCACTGAGAGCTCTGATGAATTTCGTGTTATCTTCTACTTTTCTGAAAGCAGGTTTCTTAAAGTTTACTACAAGGGGATTGACCTTATAATTATGTTCTTTTTTCCTCTCTTTATTACTGAAGAGTCTGAAATCTCTTGCCCACATTTTCGCAATTGGTTCAACATATTTACTCAGAACGCGATGCAGCTTATTACCCTTGCAATAGCCGTTTCTATGGAGTGTGAGTTTGCGATTACTATGCTCTTCTCTGTAAGTAATCGTGCCTAATCGTCCTTCGGATGTCTTAAGTTCATCTACAACCTGTTGAATAGTATAAGGACCATATTTCGTATCGGTCTTCCAGCCTTCAGGATTTTCTTCTTGAAAATGTTTAAATGAATAGTAAAGAATGACTGGGTTTGCGCAATCATTTCTAAGTAATTCTAGCATAATCTGTGTTGAAAGAAATGATGTCCAAGCTTTTATTATTCTCTTAAGAAGATAATTCTCAATTGCATAACTATAGCTTTCTGTTGCTCCAGTAGCAATAAGAACCCAAGTATTCGGACTATCACTTAGCTCATATACCAGTGCTTTGTGCCATATTTCTTCTTCACCTTTTAGTCGTCTTTCTTTCCAATAACCATAATCAAAAACTGCATTTCTACCATCATCATTAATAATACTGAAAAAAGCCTTGTCTGAACTTTTCCGCAAAGCCTCTAGTGGAGCCGTACTGCTTGGTGGCTCTACGAATGGGAATAAGTGACACTCTATATTTGGATTGTTTTGAGTGATGATTTTAAGGTTTTCACTTAAAAAGTTGCTTATCATTTCCCCCTCTTTTTTATACATCTGATTATAAATTTAAAAGCCTATATACACAAGTCAATGAATTTGTGCTAAAACATTTTTACCTCACTTATCCTTGAATATAAGATTATACGCTTGTTTATAATTGAACGGCGGATCGAGATAAATCAAATCCACGAACTCATCAGGAATATACTCTATTTCGGAGAATATCTAAGTTGTCGCCGTATCAGGGGGTTATCCGTGAAATCTATTTAATCCGTGTTATCAGTGGTTCTGGTTGTGTTGTATTCTGTCTGCTGTTTCCTGTGTTTATTAGTTCTCACAAGGTTTATTTATTTTGTTTCATTTAATGCTATTAATCAGCACTGTGAAAATGTCTGAACCGCGGATTACACAGATTAGGGGATTAACTGGAATTTCAACCCCCTGACCTTTTGCTACGCACAAGGTCTGTCCTCATTGTCAAGTGGGACAAATTCACGTAGTGCAGCGTAGTGAATTAGTGGGTTATCCGTGAAATTGGTCATATTCTTATCCCATTTTATACTTGAGCCCTCGATCGGTTATTGGGATTGGATAATCCGAACCGAAACATGCTGTGCAGAAACCCATTTTGGGTAAACCGCTCGTTTGGAGCATAGCCTTAATGGATAGATATCCTAATGAATCTGCACCAATGAAATCACGAATCTCATTAACACAATTGCCGGAAGCAATAAGTTGCGATTTCTCAGGTGTATCGACACCATAGAAGCACGGATTTACAATCGGTGGTGAGGCAATGCGAAGATGAATTTCCTTAGCTCCGACATCTCTAATCATCCTGATAAGTTGTCGGCTTGTCGTAGCTCGGACAATTGAATCATCCACAACAACCACTCGTTTGCCTTTTATAACGCCTTTAACTGTGTTGAATTTAAGGCGAACAGATAGCTCACGAATCTGCTGCTCGGGTTGTATGAAAGTCCGACCTATGTAATGATTTCTAATAAGTCCAATCTCGAACGGTAATCTGGATTCACGAGCATAACCCAACGCAGCAGTATTGGAGGAGTCTGGTATAGAAATAACTATATCGGCATCAGCGGGATGTTCTCTTGCCAATTGTCTTCCCATACGACGTCTTATTTTGTCCACAGCGGTGCAGAAAACCTCGGAATCGGGTCGAGCAAAGTATATAAACTCAAAAATACAGCCAGCGGAATTTTTAAGTGATTGTTTGCCACATGGATAACGACTCTCTGGTTCCTCACCATTTCTTATTACAATCATTTCCCCTGGCTCGAGACATCTTATATACTCAACCTCAAGAAGATCGAATGCGCAGGTTTCGGATGCGAAAAACCATGCATTATCTTTCCTGCCCAGAACCAATGGACGAATAGATCGTGGGTCCTTAGCGGCTATGAGCATATTGGGTGTTAGAAAAAGGAGTGAGTAAGCGCCCTGAATCCGCTGAAGAGCGTAACTTATCATATCTGGAACTGTAGATTGACCAGACCTTGCCATTAGATGCAATATAACTTCGGTGTCGGTAGTAGTTCTGAAAATCGAACCGTTGCCTTCCATTTCCTTGCGAATAGACTGAGCGTTGACAATATTTCCGTTGTGTGCAGCGGCAACATCTCCTCCGAAAAATCTTATGAGTAATGGTTGGCTATTAACAAGATTCGTTGACCCAGTTGTGGAATATCTGTTATGTCCTATCGCTGCAAAACCAGAAAGATTTTTGAGAGAATCCTCATCCGGAAAAACTTTGCCAACAAGACCTAATCCCTTCCGTTCAAACATAGCTTTGCCATCGGTGGTGATTATACCAGCGCTTTCCTGGCCACGGTGCTGAAGAGCGTAGAGACCCAGATATGTAGTTTTAGCAGCATTTGGAGAACCTATTACCCCGAATATTCCACAGGCATGCTTCAAGTTATCGATCATAAAATGAATTAATATAACAATCATTGAAAATCAAGTGAATCTTAAGAAATGTATTGACATTATAATAGAGGTTTTTACAATTGTGGGATTGCGATTATTAGCCGATTATAAGATGTTTTCGACTTAATAATCAAGTATATAGAACAAGCGAGTTAAATTGAATAGGAAATATTATCTAATAATATTAATATTAGTTCTATCGACAATCCCGATGTTCCTTCCAATTGAAGGCTTATCTATCGCTGGACGAAGAACACTATCCGTGTTTGTTTTCGCAGCTCTCTGCTGGGTCACAGAGGTTATACCAGTTAGCGCCACAGGTGGAACTGTTGTTGCTTTATTGGCTTTATTGGTTCCTCCGGTAGAAAGTTCGCTTTCATATACGACAATTATATCATCCTTTGCCTCACCTGTAATAATGCTATTTGCTGGCGGATATTTTTTGGCAGCAGCTATGCAGAAATACAATATGGACACTCTCTTTGCTAACAAAATCCTAGAACACACCGGAAAATCACCATACACAGTTATGATAGGAATTATGATAGTTACAGCATTCCTCTCTATGTGGATGTCCAACACAGCAGCAACAACGCTTATGATTGCTGTCGTTTTGCCTATTGTGAAGGAACTTAAGGACGATCCATCGGCAAAAGCTATGTTGTTATCCGTACCCTTCGCAGCGAATGTAGGCGGTATTGCAACACCTATCGGCACACCGCCCAATGCTATAGCAATACAGTCTTTAGCTGAAGCCGGAATTAACATTTCATTCATTAAATGGTTTTCATTCGGTTTTCCAGTTACTTTAGTGATGTTAGTAATTATTTATTTCCTTTTGAGAATATTTTTTCAATCTAATCTGAAAAGTATAGACCTTGAGATTAAAAGCTCCGAGATAGGACCCAAACAGAAAATTGTGTTGCTGGTCCTCATTCTAACAGCCTTACTATGGTTTACCACTGGTATCCACGGCATTCCTGCTGCGCTTGTAGCAATGTTGCCCCCGATTGTATTTCTGGGTTCTGGGCTCATGAATCGAAACGACCTTCGAATGATAGGCTGGGATATATTAATAATGATAGCCGGTGGAATCGCACTTGGAATTGCGATGAGAGCCAGCGGTTTGTCGTCATGGCTATTATGTACGTTTCACATGG
Organism: bacterium; assembly: GCA_030620455.1. Taxonomy (GTDB): domain Bacteria; phylum UBP14; class UBA6098; order B30-G16; family B30-G16; genus JAUWMV01. The sequence continues at coordinate 4,828 of JAUXEQ010000062.1, forward strand.
ACAATATGCAACCATGGATGTTAATTGGAATTTTCGGACTATTATCTTTGGTGTTATCCTCATTTATGAGCCATACAGCCGCCACCACTATAATCGTACCCATAGGTATAGCAGTAGGGAACACTGTTGGTGCTCTTGTAGTTATGGTTGCTCTAACCTCTTCCTGCTCGATGATATTCCCCGTTTCTACTCCACCAAATGCGATTGCATACGGATCTGGATTAATAAGACAAAAGGACATGGTTAGAGCTGGTTTGGTAATTGCCATCCTCTCATTATTTATTAACTACGGTATAGTTCGACTTTTTTTCGGTTGAAACCGAATAGTATTAAGCAAATCATTCTTCGATTCAAGCAGTAAATCTTCATTGCCCTTCAGTCCGTTTCTCCCTTATCCCCTCTATCTCCCAGCTCCTTTCTCCCCAAGGAGAAAAGGGGGAATGCTACGAAACCTTTTCTTTTCCCTCTCCTCGGGGAGAGGGTGGTTCCGATATAATCGGAATCGGGTGAGGGAAAAATTTCTATTTCAGGTAGATAACAGTTTTGGTTGTATAAATCCCGTCCCGAGTGGCTCGAACGGTATAAAATCCACTGCCGATATTCCTCGATGGATGCCAGATATCGAAATTTGATCGCATTGTATGCACGATCCGACCATTCAAATCAATTATGTTCACTCTCGCACCTTCCGGAGCGATTATCTCACATGAGGAATTGAAAGGATTGGGATTTATTGTGATATCCGTATATTTTGGCAATGTTTTTTTGTGTTCTTTTATAAATAGGTATGGAGACTCATCAGCGCCTATATCCCATTCTGTTCTCTGTGGTCTCATCTCACCCTCGAAGTCTACGTGCGGAGCCCAAACAGTATCACCTACCGGAGTAACGACAAATTCCGCTCCCTTATTGACACATGGCGAGCACCATCTTATATGAAATAATGTATCGGATTCAACGAAAACAGGATCACCATTAATAATTCCACTACCCCAATGGAATTCTGCTGTTCCCATAAATGTACACTTTGTCGTATCTACCAATGTGTGAGCCACAAACATTTGCGCCGGTGCGCTTAGCACGTCCAAATAGATTTCCCATTCACTTCGCGGTGAATTCTCCCATATAATGTTATTAAACAGGATTGGATACGAGTTGTCATAGCAATAAATAGCACCGCCGATATTTGCTGCACTATTGCCCACAATTGTATTATTTATAAGTATAGCCTTAGATTCTACTGTAAAACAAAAACCGCCACCGGAACCCAGTCTTGCACGGTTTTCCGTTATTATATTGTTATCGAAAACATGTTCCCCAAATTTACACAAAATACCTCCACCCTCGAGGGAACTTGTGTTTCCCTTTATTAAATTCCTTGTGATATGTGCCCATGCACCAGAAATGTGCAGCCCACCGCCTTTTTGACTGGCATCGTTATTTGCGATTAAATTCTCCTCGATTATAGCACCAGACGGGCAAAAAATGCCAGCTCCTCTCTGAGCCTCGTTATCTGTAATGGTATTCATAACTATTACTGTATTAGAATCGGTATGGAAGCAATAAATTCCACCACCCAAATTTACTCCGATATTGCCTGTAATTTTATTTCCTCTTATCTCGCCCCATGAGTTTATGAAATATATTCCTCCTCCTCTGTCTGCAGTATTGTCGGAAATTGTGTTGAGAAGAATCATAGGATTTGAATTGTTATCAGCGGAAATTCCACCGCCACCTGATGCGCTATTGCCAGATATGTCACTATAAGCTATCACAGGATCTCCACTGTTAATGGAAATTCCACCACCATTAAGTGCTGGAGCTGTGTTATTTATAATATTACATGATGCTATTAGAGGGCTGTTATTTATAATACGCAAACCGCCTTTTTGTGAATATTCTATCCTGCAAAAGGTGAGTGTACAGCCAACAGAATGGTTTAAAACTATTCCGTTGCTCCTACGACTTATATCTGAAGTAGTAAAGTATATAGAATCGGAACGTTCGCCCCGAGCGATTAATTTTGCACCATTATCGATTACAAATACGCATCCTGAACTTATTTGCACTTCCACTCCGGGTAGTATAACTAATGAATTTCCTGCGGGAACGATCACAGTATCCGACAGCAACCTATACGGTGACCCCGATGCATCCCAAACTCCCCATGTCTCGCCTACAATATCGGTCTGAGCAATCGCTGCGGTTATGCAAAGAAACAAAACAAACATTGTTGATAGTTTCATTACTCTCCTCCAAGCTTTATTATTTCAAATACAAAACCTTCTTCACAAAAGTTTTATCATCGATATATACTCGTATTAAATAAACGCCGTTTTTCGTGGTTTCACGCGGTTTCCAAGTGATCGAATATGAAAAAGCGGACCGATTTTTCTGTTTGTGATCTTTCCAATCGAGCACGAAAGCATCCACCATTTTCCCTTGTAAATCGAATATCTTTAGAACATTTGATCGAGTTGTTAATCCATTGCAATCGGTAATTTCAATCGAACAGGCAGAGTTAAATGGATTAGGATATACAATAAGCTCGATTTGCTTTGGAAGCAAATCGCTATCAGCAATTTTCGAGAATCCAACAGAATCTGTTTTGACAATGTATAAATCGTTGTTGCCATTGCCAATAGATTTAGTCCTTCCAGCGAAAATATAGCCCTTATCATCGGTTAATGCGAGTGCGACTGCTCTATCGAACCTAATACCGCCATAATTTTTGCTCCAGATCAGTTCTCCTTCGCTGTCGATGCAGATTAGATATGCATCCTGTCCTCTTGTTACTGGGAACTCCGTCATTCCCGCAACAACAAAGTTACCCTCCGTCGTGACCACAACAGAATTAGCCTCCTGACGGTTTTCGTCGCCTATTGTTCCTGTCCAAATTGTATCACCGTCAGGATCGGTTCGCAGAATGTAAATGTCGCTTGAACCTTCTCCGAATGATTGAGTTAAACCAGTTATAATAAAACCACCGTCATCGAGCTGCATTACGGAATATGCTTCGTCCCGCAA
>JAUXEQ010000210.1 GCA_030620455.1 bacterium
AAGCGATTTCCCGGATATAAGAAAGCTTATCGATGATTATGAATTTGGGTGGAAAGTATCTCCTGAAAAAGATGAAGTAAAGAAACTTATCGATAGTATTACAAGAGAACAGGTTATAGAAAAGAGAAAGAAAGCAATTACGGCTCGATCTCAATTTGGGTGGCACATAGAGGAAAAAGTACTATTAGGTGTCTACAATGAAATCTTAGAGAATAAAGAATCCATTAGAAAGTGAGTTTATCTCGACAAAAATATGCTCGATGAAACATTGTAGCAAATGTTGATATTCCTGCTAATACTGTAATAACAAAGGATATGAAGAAATTAATAAGATCTGGAACTGAAATAATTCCCAAATACTTGAATAATTCAATTAACTCACCAGTCATAATGCTGATTCGGTAAATCAAATAATGAATATTATTATTAGGATAATATACTTATAAAAGATATCAAAAGAATCGGAAAATTCATTCGTGTTATCGTTGGGGCAGATTCTTCCTGCAACAATAGGCTTGAGTGTTTTAGCAAAACCTGTTGTGAGTGTTCTTACAGCAACTGAGTATCACTCGGCTTATGTAATTGTTCCATTAGTGGTTTTTGGTGCTTTTTTTATCGGTCTGGCAAATCGGTATACGAATGTATTTGCTCTTGTAAAAAGGACCTATGTTAATATGTTTTGCGTTTTAGGTTCTGCTGTTCTGAATATTATTCTTAACTTCTTATTTATTCCCAAATATGGGTATATTGCTGCAGCTTTTACAACGCTTGTTTCGTACGCTTTTCTCCTAATTCTTGTTATCATCGTTTCCCGCCGCTATTTCAAATGGTCATTTCCATTTAAGTCGCTTGGAAATAGCATTATTGCTTCGGCGATTATGGGAGTTTCTGTCTATTTTATCGGCAAATGTTTTTTATTGTCGAATATCATGAATATTATTGTAGGAATCCTTGTAGGATTAACAATTTACCCCATTTTGCTTTTAATTCTCAAAGAATTTACCCAACTAGAAATCCAAACTGTTATAAATATCAAAGACAAATTCCTCAAGCGGATGCATCTCAAAAATTAGTTTCGAAAACATTTAGTGTCAGCTTTATTTGAATATCTGGAATTCACACTCGGCATGAGGTCGAACGACTATTAATAAAAATTCAATGTAACTATTGTGAGATAATTGTGAAGTTTCATTAGGATTATTATGCCTTAATTGAAAAAATGAGAATTATAAAACAAGAAAACAACGATAACATTCTCGATTGTAAATCATTTGACACAGCGATCTCGATAAACGGAAAAAAGACTCTGTTAAAAAATGCCTTTATGCTTGTGGGTGTGATATTAGTTTCTGTGTTCGCATTATTTTTCCTCAGCAAAATCGTTACAATTCGATGGGAGATTTTTGGCGATGGTATTCAATATGTGAAAATGTCTCTCGACAATTTCTACCAATTGTCCGCACCATTTTGTCACAGAATGTTTGTTCCATGGTTCGCGCATTATCTCGGCGAACCACCTAATGCATGGTTAATATTGAATTGCGCATTCATGTTCCTGACCGGTATCGGACTTTATTATTTTCTAAGAGAGTTTAAGTTTAATTATTTAGAGTGTCTGCTTGGTGTCTGGGTATTCTATATGTCACATCTCGGTCATATTCACTGGTGGCGGATATACAATGTAGATACAGCTTCGTTTTTTACAATAGTTCTTGCATTTCTTGCTATGAAAAAGGGAAGAGATGACTGGTTTGCATTCATTCTTTTTATCGGCGTATTATTTAAGGAGACGATACTTTTAGTTGTGCCCGTATATTATTTCATTAATGCAACCAAAGTTTTAGATTTTCGTGTTTTGAAGAGAACCGCACTCGTTTGCAGCTTTGCTATTGCTGCATTCTTGGCAATCCGATTGATTCACTGGTATTGGCAGGGAATTATCCTATATGAGAATTCATATTCGAATCTGTATCTTCCAACAGTAGCCAATGTCAAGGCAAATCTAATGGCACAAGGTGGAATTCTTGAGACTCTGCGGATTATCTGGTTCGTTTGGGGACCTATCTGGGCTTTCTCTGTTATAGGCATACTCAGAGGAAACAAATTTCTGAATAAATCACTGCTTTTTATACTTGTCAATTTAGCTTTTATTTTTGTTGCTACAGATGTGGAAAGATTCACCTCATTCGCTTTTGTGGTGCTTATTCCGCTGTTTCTTCTGGCTGTTCATCGATATTACGATAAGAAACTTAAAATCTTTTGGGCAATATCGCTTGTTTTGATATTTTTATATATCCCGGTTTATGGCAAGCTTTCATGGGCTACGTTAAATAATGTGCTTTTCACAATATCGAATGACCTTGGCTGGTTTTTAGCAGTTTCAACCTCTCAAATAGTACATTCTGTCTTTCCGCTTTATTTCCTTTTAGGCGAGATTTTTATATTCATGAGAGCACAAAGAAAAAAGCTAAGGGATTACCTGCCTGTTCTTGTTTGGGGATTGACGCTTGTCTTTTCGTTCTTTCCAGCGTATAACTCGAACAACCCAAAAGCACTGAGGAACTTTCTCGATGAAGCCAGAATTCACATACGCGAAAGACCTATCGACAAAGACAAGTACTCTCTAAAGAAACATCTTCTAATAAAAAGCGATTCAATTAAACCCAAACTCGCGAGGGATTTCCGATGGCTTCAGTATCATTACGAAATGAATGATACATATCATGTGAGAAAAATATTCAACAACATTGGCGATGGATCACCTTCACATACATTCAAAGTTCTAACAAATTTTGTCAAAGAAATCTCGTCGACGGGTAAAGCCCGTGAAGCTGAGAGAATCGCTGATATCGCAGGTATGATCGATCCATATGATTTTGAACTTTATGATTTTCGAGCTAAATTTTTGGCTAAACATGGAGATTATAATAAAGTGATTTTTATAACTGAGGAGTTTAGAAAAAGGCACAAATATTCACATTTTGCAATGTTATATCATATGATGAGCCTGAAATCGATTGGGAATCTTGAATATGGGAAAGCATTAGCGGAAACTCTGTTATATTACTGCGAAAAAAATCCTCGATATGCTTTTGATATTTCTGAATTCTTTCGACAGCAGGACAATGAAGAGGATGCACAATTTTGGCTTATGTTTGCGCAAAAACTTTCGGAGAATAAGCAATTTAAGTGAGTTATTCTCAAATTTCAGCATAATAAAGCATTGATTTATTTTGAAAAGTTTTTTATTTGCTTCCTGTAAACAGATAATATTGATTAATATCTTTAAATTCAAGATTATGAGGAGCCTAAATGAAAGTTCCACTTTTGGATATCGCAGCACAGTTGAAATCAATTGAAAGCGAGATAAAATCCGCTGTAACTGAAGTAATTGATTCTACGAGGTATATCGGCGGTCCGAAAATAAACGAAATTGAGCAAAAGATTGCAGAATATTGCGGAACGCAATACGGAATTGGTGTATCCTCTGGTACAGATGCACTTCTGGTTTCTCTTATGGTGCTCGATATCGGTCATGGTGATATTGTTATTACAACGCCATATTCATTTTTTGCTTCTGCCGGTGTGATTGCTCGGCTTGGCGCAATACCAGC
>JAUXEQ010000025.1 GCA_030620455.1 bacterium
CCATTGGATTGTCGGCGTCCAAATAGTGAACCTCTGTGGTGTTCATACTGTGTAGTGTAAGAAGAATAAACTTTTTACTTTTCGTCTTAAGAAGATCTACAAAAAAAGCTTCATCTTTCTCGTGATGTATCAAAACATCTTCTTTATAATCGCTTCCTAAAGTATGTCTAAAAAGCTTATACGATCTTTTTGCATAATCCAGAACGGTATAAAAAAGGTTTTTATTGTCATTGCCCCATTCGAGTGAATAATATGTGTTAGGAATTTCATCTGGGAGAAGCTTCCCCGTCTCTAAATTTTTGATATGAATAGTATATTGCTCAGAACCGTTTATATCCGATGAATACTCGAGAAGCTTATGGTTTGGGCTTATATTATATGTTCCAATCATAAAAAAATCCTTACCTTCAGCGAGTTTATTAACATCCAGTATGATTTCTTCTTCTGCATCCATGCTGTCCATTTTTCGGCAGTATATTCGATATTGTTTCCCTTCCTCTGTGCGATGATAGTAATAGTATTGGTCTTTTTTTACAGGTACAGAAAGATCGGTTTCTTTTATTCTGCTTTTCATCTCTTCGTAAAGCTTGTTTCTAAACTCTTCAGTATGTGCTGTCATTTTCTTTGTGTATGCATTCTCCGCTTCAAGGTAGGAGATAACATCGGGATTAGATTTATCTCTTAGCCAGAAATAGTTATCAACAAATTTGTCGTTATGAAGATTTCTAATTTTCGGAACTTTTTTTGCTTTCGGCGGTAACATGTATGAACCTCCAGTAAAATTGAATATTTAAGGTTTTAATCGAATTAAAAGGTATATTTCCCCTCTTGGAATGTTGGAACATCATTTCTAAATAAATTATTTATTTCGATATGTCAATTGTTATGATTTGCTGCATAATTTTGGAAAAACTGCTTTTTAATACGAGAAGATAAAGTTTTGATTTTTCAGTTAATAATGCAATAAACTGAATATAAAAATATAATTGCTGTTCAAATAACTTTGACCTTCACACATTAAAAAGTTTTTTTATTTTACAGTTATGAATAAAAAACCAAAAGTGTCCATAGTGATCAGTGCGCGAAATGAACAGCAATATCTTGGGGAGTGTTTGAAATCTATTCAAGTACAAACTTATCAGCACGATTTACTTGAGTTGCTTTTAGTGGATAGCGACTCTTCCGATGATACACCCGAGATAATAAAGAATTTCGCAGATAAAAGCAATATCGATGTAAAAATCCTAAGCAATCCGAGAGGTGATACACCTAAGGGGTTGAATACAGGAATTAAAGCTGCAACAGGTGATCTTATAATGTTTTTGAATGCACATTCCTATATGGCTAACGATTTTATAATGAATGCGATACCAATTTTACGGGAAAAAGAGGCAGACGGCATAGGTGGCAGAATTTTTTCCATTGGTTCAGGGAAAAATACATTCTTGGATAAACTGACCTCCACAGCTTTGGAAACCCCTTTCGGTCTCGGTAATACATCCTCACGTGTCGGTAATAAAGCTGGATGGATTCATAATCCATGGTTTGCCATTTATAAGCATGAACTATTCGATAAGTTTGGATATTTAGACGAGCGACTAACTCGAAATCAGGACTATGAATTCAATCAACGGTGCATTTCTGGTGGGGCAAAATTTTGGTTTCAACCCGACCTGAAAATATTTTATCACAATAGACCGTCGGTAACATCATTATGGCGAAGATATTTCTACAGCGCATATTGGAGAGCTTTCATGATTGGTTCACATAAAGGTGCTGTTAAAATTCGCCATCTTGTTCCATCTTTATTCATTATTTTTTTAATAATTTTTTCTATATTGCATTTTCTTTGGGGACCGTCGATTATCATAGCTGCAGCAAGCCTTGGTTTATATGTAGTAACTTCGTTGGTGGTTTCTATCGAGCAGGTTTTCCGAAGAAAGAATTTTTTCATACTTTTTCTATTGCCAATTATACTTTTTGGTATACATATTTCTTTCGGACTGGGAATGATCTCAGGTTTTTTTAATTTTATAGTTATGGGCAAACGTAGGAGAATTAAGGGAGCATTTAAGCAATAAGAACATAATGACCTATGAATTGAAAAATTAAAAAAAAGGTAATTAAAAAATGGAAAAAATAACAATCAAAGATTTTTTAGAGAATCTTAAGGATAGACTGGGATTGGTCTTAATAGCTGGTGAATCTGGACTAAAAAAAACCCTCGAGACGAAATATCTTAATCGTCCAAGCATGGCTTTAATGGGCTGGTATAAGGTCTTTGCATATCACCGCATTCAAGTCTTTGGTAAAACTGAGCTTACTTACCTGAAAAGTTTGGGTGTTGCAGAACTGAGAAAATGTATTGAAAAACTTTTAGAATTTGATATTCCATGCCTAATAATTTCTCGAAATTTAGAACCTCCAGCGACAATGATAGAATTAGCTAACATTGTTGGAATTCCTCTAATAGTTAGTAAGCTAAGAACAGTTGAGCTTATCGACACAGTTTCTGCCTGGTTGGACGACTTTTTTGCTCCATCGATCTCTGTACATGGTACAATGGTAGATGTTTTTGGTGTAGGCATTCTTTTGACAGGTAAAAGCGGAATTGGTAAAAGTGAATGTGCGCTTGCTCTGGTAGAAAAGGGGCACAGGTTGGTTGCCGACGATGTTGTGGTTATTAAACGATTCAGCGACAATATACTTAAAGCTTATCCTACAGAATTGCAAGGTCATTACATGGAAATTCGTGGTGTTGGGCTTATAGATTTAGAGAAGCTTTTTGGGGTTCAAGCCATAAGGCTTCAAAAAAGATTAGAACTTAATATTAACCTTTCACTTTGGGATGAAGTTGTGGAATGCGATCGGATAGGTCTAACAGAGAAAACCACCACTTACCTTAATGTTCAAATACCTAAAATTACAATACCAGTTTCTCCCGGGAAAAATATAGCGGTAATACTCGAAGTTATTGCAACTAATTTTATGATGAAAATATATGGTGAAAATTTGGCTGAGTCTTTTGTGGAAAGAGTTGAACAAGCTATTAAACGAAAGAGAACTACCGGTGGATACCTCTTAGAGGATAATGAGTAATGTATAAGGGTCTGGTTAAATTTTTCATATCTGTTGCTGAGTTTTTTTATTTGGGTGATAGAATTATCATTGGATTGTTTAAGAGACCTTATTATTCCCATGAGACTTTTAAGCAGATGTATGATATAGGCATCGGGTCGTTACCCATTGTTCTCTTGACCAGTGTTTTTACAGGGATGATTTTTGCGCTGCAAACCGGACATGAATTGGCTGTTTTCGGAGCGAAGATGTATATTGGAACTCTGGTTTCTATGTCGATAATCCGCGAGCTTGGTCCTGTTCTATCAGCGTTGGTTATCACTGGGCGTGTAGGTGCGGGTATTGCAGCTGAGTTGGGCTCTATGAAAGTTACAGAACAGATCGATGCCCTTAGAGCTATGGGAACGGATCCGGTGAAAAAGCTTGTAATAACTAGGTTTTTAGCAGGTCTTGTTGTTATACCTTGTCTTACTATTTTAGGGGATGGTATTGGGATTCTGGGTGGTTTATTTGTTGCTACTGCAGCATTCGGAATTACTCCAGTATTCTACTGGAAAACCGCTTTGCAACCACTAACTACTAATGACTTAATTATGGGTTTAACAAAACCTATTATATTTGCAATTATGATTATATGGATAGCATGCTTTACTGGATTGAATACGACAGGTGGGACAGAAGGAGTAGGAAAGTCCACAACCAAAGCTGTGGTTATTTCGTCGGTGACTATTTTGGTTGGTGATTATTTCATTACTCAGATATTAATATGGATTTTAGCAATGTAATATGAATAACATGATCGAAATAAGGGATATATATAAAGGATTTGAGGGCAACCCGGTTCTTAAAGGAATAAATTTTATAATACCTCCCGGTAAAACCACTGTAATTATGGGTCGTTCGGGATGTGGTAAAAGTGTTCTTTTGAAAATTATACTCCGTCTTCTTATTCCAGATAAAGGCTCGATAATTTTTGATGGACAAGATATTACTAATTTAAAAGAATCGAAAGTAAACGAGATTAGAAAACGTATAGGCATGCTTTTTCAAGGTTCAGCGCTTTTCGATTCGCTAACTGTCTGGGAAAATGTTGCATTCCCTCTTATTGAACACTCGAAATTGCCGTATAATGAAATTGATTCCCGAGTAAAGCGACTTTTGGAATTTGTTGAGTTGCCTGAAGCCACGAGAAAAACTCCAGGTGAACTATCGGGAGGAATGAAAAAACGTGTGGGGTTAGCAAGGGCTTTGATCTCTAATCCGGATTTTATTTTCTACGATGAGCCTACAACTGGTCTCGATCCTACAACCGCAGCGAGAATAATGCAACTTATTATAAGGACCACAGAGAATTTTTCTGCCACATCTATTGTTGTTACACACGATATAATTAGCGCGATGGCAGTTGGTGATAATTTTGCGTTTATCGATGATGGGAAAATTGTATTTTCGGGAAACGAGAAGGAACTTTTAAACGCCGAAGTACCGGAATTACAAAAGTTTTTAGATGATGCAGTTCCCCAAAGTGTTTTCAAGCGATTCAGTGCAAGTAGGAAAAATGAGAAATGAAGCTAATAGCTATTAGTTTTTTTATTATATAGAAATGTGTTATAAAATTAGATATTTGTAATATATTTTAAATCGATGTATTATTTGTAATTAATGGAGGAATAATATGGCACGTGTTTCTGCCGATAGAAGAATAGCTGTTGGTGGTTTTATAACGTCTGCTCTTCTTTTGTGTATGGCAGCAATAATAGTCGTAAGCGGTCAGGAAGGTCTTCTAAAAAGCCGTTTTGAACTCCGAACTCGTATGGACCAAGTTAGCGGTCTCAAGGATGGTGCTCCAGTGTGGTTAGCTGGTGTTAGTGTGGGATCGGTTACAGGCATTTATTTTTTCCCTGATGACAGTCTCAAACGCCCAAGGGTTGAAATTAGAATGAAAATTAAATCTTCATATAGGAAACTTATAAGATCGGATAGTAAAATTCGAATCGGCACTCTTGGATTATTGGGGGATAAATATCTCGCAATGACCCTTGGGGATATGGATAAACCGATAGTTAAGGATGGGGATTACTTGGAGAGTACCAGTCCAGTTGATTTTGAGGCATTACTTCAACAAAGTTCATGGGTTGTAAATGATGCTACGAAAGCTGTTCGTTCTGCTAAAGAAATTGTTACAAAGATCAATGAAGGCAGGGGAACTATCGGTCTTCTCGTGAATAATCCAATTCTTTTTCAAGATCTCAAGGAGCTTCTGGACATAATGGAAAACATAGGTCAAAAAGTAGCAAGAAATGAGGGAACTATTGGTCATCTTTTCAATGAGTCAGATCTTTATGTTCATCTGGACACTCTTATTCAGGAACTTGCATGGTTGACCGATACTATGAGAATGGGCAAGGGAACTTTTAAGAAATTTATCAGTGACACAAGTCTCTATGTTAATGTTAACAGTATAGTTACAAGGCTCGATACTATTATTACAAGGATTGAAAAAAGTCAGGGTACTTTGGGTGCGGCAATTAACGAACGGGAACTTTATGATGCGTTAAATTCTACCATATCATCGGTGGATTCTATTGTTCAAGCTATAAAAGAAGACCCTGGTAAATTTATCAACGTTAAAGTTAGAATTTTTTAGGTTGATATTATTGCCTGAGATAGGATAATTAATCGCTATGCGCAAAGAGCGACTATTAACCCTTGATATTGGAAATCGAGGGATAAATATTTATATTACAGTTGGCGATGAATTATGTGGGAAATGGTCATTTCTCAGGATAGACCCATCATGGTCGAGTAAGCTTAGAAGTATTTTCCAAAGATCTGGAGCATCCGATGCAGTGGTGGTTTCGGTTGTTCAGGAGTCTACTGAGATGGCTGTATCAATTCTTCATGAAATGCAAATTCAACCTATAATTATCTCCGGTGAAATCGAGACTCCGATTAAGATAGATTATGGCACCCTGAAATACTTAGGAGCAGATAGAGTTGCAGTTGCAGTTGGAGCATGGATATTCTACTCGGATCGAGCAAAACAAATCGTTGCTGTGGATGCTGGAACAGCTATAACAATAGATTTAATTAGAGATGCGATTTTTCTCGGTGGAGCTATTATGCCTGGGATAGGACTTATGCTTAAATCATTGCAAACGGAAACTTCACAGCTAAATTTTGAAATTATGGAAGTAACACCTCAATTTCCTGCAAAAAGCAGTGAGAAATGTATCTCGGCAGGAATTGTTGCATCCGCTGCTGGTGCAATCGAGTTTCTATGGAAAAAATATATATATTCCGAAAATTCCTCGTTGCTCATTTTAACCGGTGGTGATGCTGATCTGTTAGCACAATATCTTAGCGTTGAATTTATTATAGACCCGTTATTGTTGCTCAAAGGTGCAGTCGCTATCCGAGATTTTGCACTAAATCGGAGGGGGAAGTGAAAAGACCTGAAGACATTATCGAGAAAGTTGGTGTGATTCATATTCATACTAAGGATTCTGACGGTTCTAAAACTCACCGGAAAATTATCGAAATGGGTAAGTCGTACGATCTCGATTTTTTAGTGTTTACTGATCATATGACATTAAAGCACAAACCGGTAGAAGGCTTATATGGTAAGCTTTTGGTTATAGTGGGATATGAACATGAAGATCAGGATGGAATAAATCACTTCTTAATTTTTGGTGTTAATTCTGTATTGTCGCGGGATCTTTCGCCAAAACAATATGTTCACAGAGTAAAACAAGTCGGTGGATTGGGAATAATTGCACACCCAGATGAAGTAAGAGATTTCGAGAAATACCCACCTTTGCCGTGGACTGAATGGGAAACAGATGAGTTTCATGGCATCGAGATATGGAATCATATGTCAGAGTGGGTTGAAGGCTTAGCAAATGGGAATAAACTCAAATATCTTTTTAAACCGAGGAGTTTATTAATATCTCCACCAAAGACAACACTTGAGAGATGGGATAGGCTTAATAAGCGAAGAAAGGTTGTAGGAATTGCCTCAGCGGATGCTCATGGTCACAAGGTCAGGATATGGGGACCGGTTTGGAAGACAGTTTTCCCTTACAAGGTAGAACTTAACTCATTAAGAACCCACGTGCTTTTAAAAAGACCTTATCCCAAAGATTTTCAGAAAGCCAGGCAGGAATTCTTCGAAGCGATTATGTCTTGCAGAGTTTTTATTTCAAATCATCGATGGGGTGATGCTCGAGGTTTCAAATTTTGGGCGGAATCAGATAGAAATTTTGCCACAATAGGGGGAAGAATTGTTATAACTTCTAAATTGAAAATGTTTATTCGAGCTCCAAAGACTGGAAGGATTGTTTTAATTAGGAACGGAAAGGAAATTGAACACACAAACGATAGAAATGCAATTTTTCCGGTTAAATCACCGGGATTGTATAGAATTGAAGTTTGGATGGAAGATAAAGGATGGATTTTTACAAATCATATTAGAGTTGTTCCACCTTATAAAAGAACTAAGACGACTAAAAAGAGTATTAAAGGAAAGCAATGACAAATAATGATTTGAAAGAATTGCTATCCACAGATTGTCATATACATCCCTCATATTCTATTGATGCCAAAGGCTTTGCAGAGGAATTTGTTGAAAGTGCTATTAAAAAGAAATTGAAAAAAATTTGTTTCACGACTCACATCGATTTCAATCCTGTGAGGATAGCTATGGATCCTTTCATTAGAGTTAATGGAAATCTATATTTAACAACTGATAAAAGAGTAAAAATATATGTAGATGAAATCAATTTTCTCAAAGAAAAGTATCGGGATAAGATCGAAGTAGTTATGGGTTTTGAATTCTCGTACGTACCGTCGATAAAAGGATTACTGGAGAGATTTATTGGGAAATTCAATCCGGAATTTACAATTGGCTCTATTCACTCTATAAATTCAATAAATATAACGTCCCGAAGTGAACTCCCAGTCTGTCTCCGATGCTTTAAACCTGAGGATTTCATACCAAGATATTATAATAGCATAATCGAGCTTGAAGAAAGCGGATTGTTTACTGTAATTGGGCATTTTGATGGATACAAGAAATATCTTCAGGAAAAATGGGGAAAGGAAAGAATCGAGGATATTGAATCAAAAATTCTACCGGAAGTTGCTCGAGAACTCGGTTCGATGAATTCAGCAATTGAAATAAATACTGCAGCAATTCGCAAGGGCTTAGGAAATCCCTATCCTGCGTTGCCAATTATTGGTATATTACTCGAGTATGGCGTGAAAATTGTTTGCATCGGTTCTGATGCTCATAGTCCAGAGTTTGTTGCTGCGAATTTTGACAATGTGGCAAGCTTTTTTGAAAGGAGCGAACCATGAGTATCGATGATAGCTTTTATAAGAAAAGTGAATTCTGGGCAAATACCGAGCTTTCTGAATCCGAGGAGAGAGAACTGTTAAACTTCGCTATAATTACAGCATCCAAGGCAGGGAATATTTTGAAGCGTGGTTTTTTCAGCCACAAAGAAATAGCTCACAAATCCGAAAAGGAACTTGTAACAACTTCTGACATTGCCTCGGAGAAGTTCATCTTGTCTCGGATTTCCGAGTTTTATCCTTCTCACAACATTTTATCTGAGGAACTTTCTCCGAACCAAGTGTTCGATGTGGAAAACCTATGGGTAGTCGATCCTCTCGATGGCACAAATAACTTTGCTCATGGATTTCCGCTGTTTTCGGTATCTATAGGTTATATACATCGAGGAAGACTTGTCCTCGGTGTTATTCGAGATCCTATTCGAGAAGAGACATTCAGTGCATCACAGCACTTTCCCGCGACTTTAAACTCCGAGATAATCTCGATCTCGGATATTAAAAACCTGTCCGACGCTCTTCTGGTTACCGGGTTCCCGTATGATGTAACTTCAGATGTAGAAAATAATATTGATCATTTCAAAAGCTTTACTCCAAAAGTGCAAGGTATAAGGCGTTTAGGTTCAGCTGCTTTAGATCTTGTATTTGTAGCTTCCGGCAGACTCGATGGATTTTGGGAACTGAAGCTCAAACCGTGGGATATGACTGCTGGTGCAATAATAGTTCGCAAAGCTGGTGGAATTGTATCTGATTTTGAAGGAAATCCGTGGCGTATCGATTCTGATAGGATTGTAACGGCAAATCCAATGCTTTTTCCGCAAATGATCGAGGTATTGAGGCAAAATGGATGTTAAGAATAAATATAGCAAAACAGATAAGTTTTTATTTTTCCTTGCAAGGCATTTTTTGCCTAGTTTCGTCAGAATTCTGGGGAAAACGTGGAGGATAAAATTTTACGATCCTGAAAATTTTAAGTATAAAAAGACCATATATGCTTTTTGGCACCGATATTTAATTCCTTTTGGCTATGCATTTAGAAACCGAGGTGTCAAGTGTCTTGTGAGTTTCTCGAAAGAAGGAGAAGTCGTAACCAGAGCAATTAAGAAGCTTGGATATAAAGTCATACGAGGATCGTCAACAGTGGGAGCTTCAACAGCGTTACGAAAGATAGTTCATGAATTGCAAAACGACGGAATTGTAGCTATAACTCCAGATGGACCTATAGGTCCAGCTGAAAAAGTTAAACCCGGAACAGTTGCAGCAGCTCTAGTTGCTGGTGCGGAGATTATTGCTATTTCCATGGAAGTAAAACGCACAATTGCATTAAAAACGTGGGATAGACTTCTAATTCCACTGCCATTTGCAAAATTAAAAATTTTTATCAGCAAACCTATGAAATTCAGCAAGGATATGAACATTGAATGCATAGAAGAACAAATTCAGAATTGGCTTATTAAATACAGCGATAAGTAACATAATACTGTCCGAAATGCTCATCGAGTAAGTAGCAGTGGATTGAAAATTAAATCTAATATAAGTTCCCCAATTTGATTAAGCGATGAAGCTGAGCATTTATCCGGAGTATCCTCGAGCGTGTGCCAGTATGGATATTCAAAATCGATTAAATCTACTGCTTTAATACCCACAGCTGCCAGAGGATGATGATCGTCAATCATCCACGGACCAACCGAATCTACAAATGCTGGTAACCCTAAAAACTTAGCCCTTGCCCATATTGAATCGGTGACATTAGGAGCGAATCTTCTTTTTGAAAAGCCCTCTTTTGGAATCTTAAGGTCTTTATCGCCAATCATATCGAGTAGAACAGCATAATACGGTTTATTAGTAACCAGGTTCTTTGCATAGTATCTGCTGCCCATGAGATATCTGTCTAAGTCGCCTTCATGCCCATAGTCCTCTCCATCGAATAAGACTATATCCACCCCAAGTGGAGGTGAGTTGTGTTTTAGAATTTCTGCGAGGTGCATTAGCACTGCTACTCCAGAGGCACCGTCATTTGCACCTAAAATTGGTGTTTCCCAGTTAAGTGAGTCGGGGTCTCGGTCTGCCCAAGGTCTTGTGTCCCAATGAGCACAAAAGAGCACTCGTTTCTTGCTCTTAGAGTTAAACCGAGCTATAACATTCCCCATCGAGAGAATTTTTCCTTTGTAACCGGTTCCGGAAAATGATTGCACAATAGTTTCATCAGCCAAGGAATCCATGAAATCTCGCAGCCAATTCAGAACTGTATCGTGTACTGCGGTTCCTGGTGGTCGGGGACCGAAGTTGCATTGAGCTACTAAAAGTTTATATGCTCGTTCACCAGAAAAGGTGGGTTTCTCCACTTTTTTCGCACAGCTTATGGATACAAAAAACGATAAACAGATAAAAGCTATAATTGTTATTATAGTTATTTTCCGAAACATATTAAAACCTTGTCATTTCTCTTAATTTTTCGAGCCTGTTTTGAAATTCTATATCTGTTGCATTCATTAACCTATCGATCGAGAATCCCTCGATGCAAAAGCTTGCTGCAACAGTACCATAGACAAGACCAGTACGTATAGTTTCTTTTGTTAGCTGGTTTTCTCTCGATATATACCCCATCATTCCTCCGCCAAAGGAATCTCCAGC
>JAUXEQ010000083.1 GCA_030620455.1 bacterium
GTGGTTAGAGGAATTTTTGAAAAGATTCAAAGGTGCGTTATTAGTTGTTTCTCATAATCGTTATTTACTCGACCGTGTTGGAGATGGCATTCTTCACCTTGAGGATGGTCGTGTTACTTACTATGATGGAGGTTATTCGGACTTTCGGGCGACCCAATTACGTAATTTGCTTGCTCAACAATCAGATTATATCGCCAATCAAAAGCGACTTGCGCAACTTGAAGCATTAGTAAATAAATTTGCACAACTTGCTCGAACTTACGATGATCCGAAATGGGGAAAGCGGCTTCGAGCAAGACGCTCACAGCTCGAGCGTGAAAGAACCCAAGCTGTCGAAAAGCCAGTTATTAAAGAATCGTCAATTAGAGCACATTTTTCATCTGAGAGCACTAAAGCAAACATTGCACTTCAACTTCACGGATACAATAAGGCTTTCGGGGAATTGAAACTGTTTGAGGATGTTAATATTAACATAGCCTGTGGGGAACGTATTGCTCTGGTTGGTCCAAATGGATGCGGCAAAACGACACTATTGCGAGACATTGTTAACCATGGTGCTTGGGAGAATCCAGTAATTCGCATAGGACCAAGTCTGCGCATTGGTTATGCTGCGCAGGAACAGGAAATCCTTCAGGGGAACCGAACAATTCTTGAAGAGATAATGGCAACCGCTCCTATGAGTCGAAAGCAAGCTTCTGCAATATTGGCACGTTTCCAGTTCCGATCGGAAGACTTTAAAAAGAAAACATCCAAACTATCGGGTGGCGAACGAAATCGATTGCAATTTGCTCGGCTTATTGTATTGAAACCGAATTTCCTTATTTTAGATGAACCGACTAATCATATAGATATTTCGGCTCGTGAGGATATCGAGGAAATGTTAGAGGATTTTGACGGTACGATTCTTGTTGTTTCTCATGATCGTTATTTTCTTGATAAAATTGCAAATCGAGTTGTTGAAGTATGGGATAAACAATTAATTTCTTATCCCGGTAATTTCACTGAGTACTGGTATTCTCGAAAGGAAACGATCCTCCATACTGACGGTAGCATCACGAAAAGACGAAAAAGTCGAGAACGAAAAACTTCAAAACAATTGCGCGGAAAGGAGTTAAGAGAGTTGGAACTGAAAATTCGAAAATTAGAGCAGGAGAAGCTTAATCTAGAGTTTGTTATTGCTGAGGCTTTTGCTAATCGAGAGCAGAACAAAGGTCGTAGAGCATCGAAACAACTCGAAAGACTCAGGACTCGACTTAGCGATTTATATGAGAAATGGATTGAAGTTTATAGTTGAATTATATAATGAAATATTACTATAATAACAGGGAAATAATGGATATTAATAGAAAACCTTTATATGACAGTGAAAAAGCCCGATGTCTTGGTGGCAGAGGAACTATGTGGCAGCATGAGAACCAGGAAAAATTCTCGCTTTTGCTTGAAAATATTGGTTCATGCGAAAGACTTGTCGACATAGGTTGCGGCTGGGGACAATTACTTAGAATGGCTCAGGAGTATGTATCGGAATTATGGGGTGTAGATGAAAGTCCTGAGATGATAAAGCGCATTAAAAGGAATTGTCCTAAGGTAAACGTGGTGACCTGTCGAGCGAACAATTTACAGCTTCCAGGTTGTTATTTCGATATAGCTATAACATCGCAAATGCTTCATGAAGTAAAGCTATTTGGTGAGAAATCCGACCTTCGAACGACTTTGCTCGAGATTCGAAGAATCCTAAAGGATAATGGGAGATATTTTCTACTAGATCACTTAGATGCTGGTGACGGAGAAATTATGATAAAATTACCTAAAAAGGAAATTAGTAAATTGTTAGAATTCGAGGAAAAGTTTAGGTTTTATAAAGCTGATCATGAAATGGTTGGCGATAATATTGTTAAAATCTCTAAACGTTGTCTACAGGATTTTCTAACAAAATATTGGTCATTCAACACTTCAATGGAATCGATGGAAATGAATGAAACTCATAATGTCTTTCGTAAGAGTGAGATTGTTGGGTTGATTGAATCTTTAGGCTTTTCTGTTTCCAAATGGGTAGTTTTATCGAATATTCAAACAGATATTAAACGTGTAAAAGGTGAACTTCTCGAGGGAAGTTTTTGGTTCAGGAAATTTTTATTTATTGCTAAAAAGCTATAGAAACACTATAAAATATTTTGTTGATTATAAATCTTAGACTTTTACGATATTTATGAAAGAGAAATTACTGCTATTCATAACTTTGCTAATCTGCTTGAGTGTAATAGTTATCCATAATATCGCAATTCATCCATGGATGTTAGATGATGCATTCATTTCGTTTAGATATGCTGAGAACTTTTCTCAGGGGCATGGGTTTGTTTACAATTTAGGTGAAAGAGTGGAGGGATATACAAATTTTCTGTGGGTTCTACTTCTTGGTCTTGGAAATATTGTTGGCATTAATATCATTGTATTTTCAAAAATACTCGGCTTTTTATTCAGCATTGGATGTGTATTATTGTTAATTAATTCGCACAAGTTTATTAAGGATATCGATAGAAATGTTTCTGTAATATCAGCACTATTATTTGGAACTTGTGGCATTTTTACACCATGGGCTAGTAGTGGTATGGAAGTTACGATGTTTACTTTTTTTGTATTATTGTCGGTTTTATTTTATATCTCAATTAAAAACTCAAAAGGTGACAAATATAAATTCTGTTCCATAGGGATCATTTGTGCTTTATCTGCACTAACACGACCGGAAGGTCTATTAATTTTTGCAATTATACTAATTGATTTACTTATCGCAAGTATTAAGAATAAGAATAAAGACTTTCTCTACATGATAGCTTCTTTTCTTGCTATATATCTTCCGTATTATATCTGGAGATACATGTATTATGGCTATTTATTCCCGAACACATTATATGCTAAAGTGGGCATAAGCATAGCGCAATTATCGAGGGGCATTGCATATTTATTACGCTTTGCAATTCCATCCTTGTTTATACTTATTCCGGCATTGATAGCATTACTTACGAAGAGGTGGATTAGAAAGTACAACAGATTATATTTGTTGCCTTTAATTGCCATTTTGTATGTTCTATATATTATAGCTGTAGGTGGAGATTCAATGCCTGCATTTAGGTTTTTTACGCCGATTTTACCATTAATGTGCATAATTTCTGCAATGTCTATTTCGCTGTTATTTAAATCTAAACAAGTAAGCATGTTAGTTGTTGCATTAATTGTATTCTATAATCTGATTCAATTGCGAATTGATAGGGAAATATACAGACACATAGCTAATGACAAAGTAGCATTATATGGAAGAGAAGTCGGAATTTGGTTGAAAAATAATACACCCAATAACACTGTCATAGCAACGAACACTGCAGGAAGTATACCGTATTATTCGAAACTGAAAACCATTGATATGCTTGGACTTAACGATGAACATATCGCTCATAGAGATATAAGATCGTTTGGAAAAGGTGGTGCAGGTCATGAGAAAGGTGATGGTGTTTATGTTCTATCAAAAAAACCGGACTACATACAATTTGGAAGCAGCTTAGGTTCAAAAGAACCTGTATTTCTGAGCGATAGAGAACTTTATAGGATTAGCGAATTCCATGATCAATATGAACTTAAAGTTTATAATCTCGATTCTGGACATGAATTATTGATTTACAAAAGAAAGGAGAATATTGAGTAAATGGTATGCATCCCATAAACATGGAGGAGAGAACAGAAATATCGAGTGTAATCTCGATTTCCGACTCGATATCATTAAATATCCCGTGGATATTAATAATTCTGTATATTATTCCAATATGTAAGTATTCTTATATCGAGCAATAGATATCCACAAATTAAGCTATCTAAGTTATTCTACAAATCTGATGCAGATGCTATTTCAAATAAATCAACTTCGCACAAATATTCCCAGATTTTGGTCTCATAAAATATATCCCACTACTCAACAATTCTGACGGGTGCCATCGGGCTATCCTGTCTTTTACTTGTAACGATGTAACGATTTTCCCGTTAAGATCGATAATTTCAACATAACGATCATTGACAGGCAAGCTTATGACGAATTCACTGTTGCTTATGTAAATATTTATCAGGAATTCATTATTATATTCAGTATTAATTTCTCTTACAAGCGATGATTCTGGATGTACTGTAACTGTCAGAGAACATTCAGGACTACTCATTTCTAAAGTGATAATTGTGTCTTCAGGTGAAATTGTGAATGAATCTTTAGTGAAAGATAAAAGATAAGACCAGTAATACGGACCTAAGATAAATTTTGCAATACCTGTTGCGGATGTGTAAGTAGAATCTTTAAACGGAGGGGATAAAAAGTCTCTAATTCTAACAAATACCGACTCCACCGGTGAGCTTAATGTGTCTAAAGCTAATACTGTTATTTTTACAGGAGGCATTATATATGCTACAACTTCCAGCGAACATACCGGATTTGGGATACTTAATGTAAATGTTGTATCTGTGGGAGAAATAACATAAAAGGGTTTACTACAATATACAGTATAATTCCCTAATGTTCGATCGAGATCAAAATATGCATTACCTAAAGTGTCTGTATATAAGGAAGTAAAAAAAACTGTATCTAACCTAATTCCCAACCAAAGGGAATCAACAGGGTTTCCTAAAGTATCGTGAGCATAAACAAATATACCTAAAGGTGGAATTAGATACCCAGTGAATACCAATGAACATATAAAAGCTGATCTACTAATTGTAATTGTTGTTTCGGATGGTTCGATTAGATATAGATCGTGATTGCCCTGAATTATGTAATCACCATAATAATCGACAATAAATTTTGCATTACCAGTTGAATCTGTTAATGAGAAATCATAGTATGGCGGTGACAAACTAGAAATTATGACATTTGCATTACTGATTGGATTTCCAGATGTATCTTGAAAATGCACATTTACTGCTAAAACCGTTTCGGCATAAGCGATAAAATTTAATGTACAAATAGGCTCATAAATATCTAATGACTCTCTTATCTCACTTGGGATGACAATGTATGAGTCTCTGAAGCACGAAACTGTAAATTCACCATAGCGGAAACCTATTGGGAATTGAACATTACCTGCGGAATCAGTGAGAGAAGAATCTATAAATGTTGACGAGTCTAAATAAACTGACACATGTAATGATTCTGTTGGGTTTGCTAAGTTATCTTCCGCATGCACAAATATCTCAGCAGGTGTTAGCGGGAAAGCAGAAATATTTAACGTGCAAACAGGTTCTAATATTCCAACTGAAATTATTGTATCTGACGGGTCGATGACATATTCAGGTTTTGAAGCAGAAACAACGTAAAAACCGATGCTATCTAATTGAAAATTAGCAATTCCCATTACATCGGTATATTTTGAATCACTATAACGTGGTGGAATGCTGCGAATGGAAATGTATAAAGATTCTGTTGGATCTCCCAGCAAGTCTCGTGCATGGAGAAATAATTCAGCAGATGGCTTTGTTGTGTCTTTATATGCTATAATGTTTAATGTACAGATAGGTTCAGATAGGTTCAAAGTTATTATTGTATCTTCTGGAATAACGATATACCCATATCTGCTAATGGAAACGCTATAATCCGCATATGGCAACCATGATAATTTCAATGTACCGGATAAGTTAGTATATGAAGTTTTCCTAAATGTTCCTGAATCTTCTTGCACAGATACAAGTAAGGATTCTATCGGACTTCCCAATGTGTCCCGTGCAACAATTACTAGTTCTGTTTTATTATCCGGTGTATAGGGATCGATATCGATAATAGCGCCGAGTTCATCGTATATATATGAATTTATTTTTACATTTCGAATATCTGGATCTGGCTCTGTGAGATTCGTAAGCCAAAACGCACCAGAACTATCTTTTAACGATGATACAATTACTGGGACATCTGCACTTACCCAATTATAGTATATGAGAGAATCGTATAGGATGCTTGGGAATGCACTTTCAACAAGAATATAGTCGGGTTCGATGGAATATTCAATTTCCTGAATTACGTTTTTCATATTATTTACCCAGCGACCTTGAAGAAGCAGCCAAATATCGGCTAAAGTATCTGAACTGTATAATCTTGGTAGATCCACACTTTCGTTGGAAATTGTGATAAGATAAGTGTATTCGCAGCTATCTCGTGTTACAATTGTATCGAGTCTTATTGTAGGATCGATTAGTGGATTTAAATTCAATCGGCTTAGCTTTCGTCTCACACGCTTGATGTGTCCATCAGGACCGATTATTGGCACCGATTGGAAAACTCGATTAAATGAATCGACTTCCCAAACAGGTCCGGGTATTATGGTTGAATTATAAGCACCAGCCAAAATGCATAGGCTATCTAATATTGCTTCAATTTGAGCTGTCAAAGGGAATGTATCTGCAACCGAATAAGTTATTGAATCTGGGAAGTATTGGAATTCCATTCTGCTGCGATTTTTTAATCCACCTAAACCACAATCTGGGCCGATAATTAGATCTATTGCTGGATTCGAATCGAGCATTTCAGTGATTCGGCTAAGCAAATTCAATGTGGAATCGGTACTTTCTAACCATACTGATCCAATTTTTATCCGAGCCCACGATGGGGAAATTGATAGGCAAATTATAATTAGAATTGTAAACCATTTATTCATGATTACCACCTTGTTTCATAGAAAATATCA